>NZ_NCTH01000040.1:0-29526 GCF_002105475.1 Vibrio sp. ArtGut-C1
TCTTTCACGCTTAGTCATAATGTCACCTGTTTTAGTATCGAGATGATCATACATCACCTCTTAATCAGGTGGCCAAATTCACTATGCCACTACAACTAGCCTACTTATTTGGGTTCTCTTTTAATTTCTCCATCACCTGATCGAGCGAGAAGCTTGCTGCTTTTTGCCTTGGCGGGAACTCTTTGAAGGTTTCTAGGAACTTACTCACGTACGCTTGTGCTGGCACTAACATGTATGCCCTATCCATCATCCAATCGTAATACGTGTTGGAGGTAACATCCGCAACTTCATAAGGGTCCATGCGCAAATTAAAGATTTTTGGTACCCTTAATGGTGTAAAAGGTTCAGCCCAAACGAGTAATGTGCCTTTTGCACGCTGCTCCAAAAAGACGATTTTCCAATTGTTGTATCGGATCGAACTCAAATCACCATCGTCAGTAAAGTAAAATATCTCTTCACGCGGTGCTTTCTCTTCATTACCAGTGAGGTATGGCAGGAAGTTATAGCCGTCGAGATGAACTTTGAATTTTTCGCCACCAGCACTATAACCCTTTAGCAGCTTCTCTTTGATGTTGTCATCACCAGCGGCAGCTACCAAAGTCGGCATCCAGTCCATGTGGTGCATGATGTCATTCGAGACAGAACCCGCTTTAATTTTGCCCGGCCAACGCACCATTGCAGGAACACGGTACGCACCTTCCCAGTTGGTATTTTTCTCGCCACGGAATGGCGTTGTACCCGCATCGGGCCACGAGTTCATGTGTGGGCCATTATCGGTTGAGTAGAAGACGATGGTGTCGTCTTTAATGCCTAAATCATCCACTTTTTTCAGTAGTTGACCAACGTGGTTATCGTGCTCCACCATCCCATCAGCGTAAGTACTGATGCCTGTTACCCCTGAGTTCTTTTCACTTACATGAGTTCGATAATGCATACGAGTCGAATTCCACCAAACAAAAAATGGTTTTTTCGCTTTTACAGCACGATCCATGAAGTCGAGTGCCGCATCTAACGTCTCTTGATCGACAGTTTCCATACGCTTACGAGTCAGAGGCCCTGTATCTTCAATTTTGCCGTCAGCGTAAGAGCGAATCACACCGCGTGGGCCAAACTTCTTACGAAACTCAGGATCTTTAGGGTAATCGACGTTCTCCGGTTCTTCCTCAGCGTTCAGGTGGTAAAGGTTACCAAAAAACTCATCGAAGCCGTGGTTAGTAGGGAGATGTTCGTCTTTGTCTCCCAAATGGTTTTTACCAAACTGACCTGTCATATAACCCATGGGCTTTAGAAGCTCTGCAATCGTCACATCTTCAGGTTGCAAGCCCAAATCGGCACCAGGAAGTCCCACTTTACTTAGACCCGTTCTGAGCACAGTCTGGCCAGTAATAAAGGTGGAGCGACCCGCAGTACACGATTGTTCACCGTAGTAATCCGTGAACATCATGCCCTCTTTCGCGATGCTGTCGATGTTTGGTGTTTTGTATCCCATCAAGCCAAAGGTGTACGCACTGAGATTGGACTGGCCAATATCATCACCCCAGATGACGAGAATGTTAGGTTTTTCTGCCGCGATACTGCTGCTTGTCGCGCCAATTAAAGCCGCGGCAAGAATCGCTAATCGGCGTTTAACGCCATATTTCGCTGTCATATAAACCTCTGTGTGTATTAGAAAAGAGCTTCCTGCAACAGAATGTATAGTCTAGAAATAGTGGATAAGCGAATCTTAGAAATAAGAACTTTAGATACATTAACAGCTGCTCTAGTCTCCAAAATAGCTGATTATTTGCTTTAGAAATTGTGGTAATGCTTATTGATTTGGCGATTTAAATTGGTGCTCTTTCCGTCGTAGAGTTATTTCTTCCATATCAGAATTTTGATATGACTCAGACATATTGCATTACAAATAAAATACAGCATTGATTTCACGCCAACATTAATGATAATAGTTTTTACTATCATTAATAATTAAAATACCAATATGTTTGAGTCTACCCTTTCGTCTGCTCCTAAGACGGCAGCTTCCGATTACGGTCTCAATAATGAATATGAGCTCGTACTGGACAAGCACAGCCATACTGTGATGATAAATCGTCCGCCAGACAAAAAGTTAGTTCAGCTTACAAGCGTTCAATTCGAGCTGCTCCGTACTCTGACTCATTATCAAGATCAAGTACTTAGCAAACCTTTCCTTTATGAAACGGTACTGAAGCGCACGTTCTCAGAGCATGACCGCGCACTCGATATGCACATTAGTAGAATAAGAAAACGACTGGTTAGCGAAGGGATTAACGCGGATCGAATTCAGACCGTTCATCGACAAGGTTATGTATTTAAGCATGCGAAAAAGTAAAGAAATCGCGGCGAACTGCTCCAACTTTTGGTAATTGACCGCTTATTTTGCTTTAATTAATGCAAATTCTAATCACGTAAAATAACTCAATGAATTTGCGCTTAATTTTTATACTTTGCATTGCTACATTGTTTGCTGGCTGTGCAACCTATGCGGGCCTTAACTATGACCAACTGTTTGGTCCACAGCTCGTTCGTGAACGTACGGCGGACGTAGCTACACCTCAAGCAAACTTTTTCCAAAGCGAAGTCAAACCCATTATGGATAACCGCTGTGTCGTCTGTCATGCGTGCTACGATGCACCATGTCAGCTTAAGCTTTCTTCCGTTGAGGGTATTGACCGTGGCGCGAGCAAAGCACTGGTATATGAAGGAACAAGACTTACTGCCGCCGCGCCAACACGCTTATTCGAAGATGCAGAAACAACCCAAGAGTGGCGTGATGCGGGTTTTCATCCGGTACTTAACGAACGTGATCAGAGCATGGCGGCCAACATTGATGCAGGCCTCATTGCACGTTTGCTACAACAAAAAGAACGCCACCCGCTGCCTGATCAAGTCCAGTTAGAAGGTTTTGATTTTTCGATAGACCGAGAACAAACCTGTCCAATAATTGAAGAGTACGAACAATACGAAAAAGATAACCCAACTTGGGGAATGCCTTTTGGTATGCCAAACCTATCAAACAGTGAATACCACACACTGATGACTTGGCTGGAAAACGGCGCGATAATGAACGTTCACCAACCAATTAGTGAACAAGAGCAAGCTCAAATCGACAAGTATGAAACTTTGCTCAATCGCGCTGATCTAAAAAATCAACTGATGGCTCGCTATATTTACGAGCATTTGTTTTTGTCTCACCTCTACTTTTCAGAACTCACTGAAGATCCTCGATTCTTTACGTTAGTTCGTTCTTCTACTCCACCGGGGCAACCAGTAAAACGTATTTCAACACGTCGCCCGTACGATGATCCCGGGGTTGAGCGCGTGTTTTATCGAATTATTCCAGAACAAGGGACGATTGTAGATAAAACGCACATGCCGTTCGCGTTAAACAAGCAACGTATTGAAAACTGGAACACATGGTTTATCGATGCTGATTACACGGTTAATCAACTACCGAGTTATGAACCTGAAGTTGCTGCAAACCCGATGACATCATTTATCGATCTTCCGGTTAAATCACGCTTCAAGTTTATGTTGGACAATGCGCAAAACACGATCATGGCTTACATTAAAGGGCCTGTTTGTCGTGGCCAACTTGCACTGAATGTTATCAATGATCGCTTTTGGATATTCTTTCTAGATCCAGATAAAGCAGATATCCCTGAAGTAAATGAGTTTTACCGCTCTCAGGCTGATAACCTAAGACTGCCAGCAGAGCAGGAAAGCAACACGCTACCTGTTACCAACTGGGTTAAATACGCGCGTCAGCAAGCTCGCTACCTAGAAGCCAAGTCTGAATTTACCAATAACTGGTTTAAGGAAGGCGAAAACCTATCCACCGACGTAATTTGGGACGGTAATGGCACCAACCACAATGCGGCATTAACGATTTTCCGCCACTTTGACAGCGCGTCAGTCGTACAAGGGTTAGTTGGCGAGCAGCCGAAAACGGTATGGATTCTTGACTACGCGTTACTAGAACGCATCCACTATTTGCTCGTTGCTGGGTTTGATGTGTACGGCAACTTCGGCCACCAACTCATGACACGAATGTTCATGGACTTCTTGCGTCTGGAAGGCGAAAGTAACTTTATCTCGTTGCTGCCAACCGACATGCGTCATGAACTGCAATCAAGCTGGTATAAAGATCAAAGTCCACAGTTAAGTGACTTTTTACAACGCAACGTGAAGCCATTTAACCAACCAACCAGCGTCGAGTACAAAACTGACGATCCAAAAACAGAGTTAGTCGAGTTGCTTAGAGAACGAGTTTCAGATGTTCTTCTTCCGCGCTACGAGATTAAAGATACTGAGCTTTCTGCTCAAAGTGAAAAACAGCTCCAACGTATTGGCCAAGTTCGTGGAGAAGGTCTGAAGACCGTTCCGCAAATCACCATGCTTATGGTGAGAAGCCCGTCTGGAAAAGATGAGTTGTTCACCCTACTTCACAATAATGCACACACGAATATTTCTAGCTTGTTTGATGAAGAAAGCAACCGGGACTTTGCTAACGATGATATGACTATCGTACGTGGCGTTGTGGGAAGCTACCCAGCGGCATTTTTCTCGATCAACGAAAATCAAGTAAAAGAATTTGTCGATCAATTTAGTGCCATCCAAAATGAATCCGATTACGTTAAGTTGTTGGATAATTTTGCGATTCGCAGAAGCTCAGAAAAATTCTGGCCGTTTAGCGATCGTCTGCACAATTGGTACCGTACAAAACAACCGATCGAATTTGGATTACTTGACTATAATCGTTTTGAGAATCGATGATGATTTAAGGGGGTTCTCATGGGTATCCGAGATAACATTGCCGCTCTTGAACAACAGATTTACGTTGCTTGTTCTGAGGGAGACTACGAAACGGTCAACATGCTTGAGCATCAACTCGAATACTTGCGTGGCAAAGTGGAGCATCCTTTTGATGACGACCCTTATGCCCTAGACACTCGATTCGAGTGGGAAGATGACATGACCGAATAGAAAAAACCTCCGGCTTGCCGGAGGTTTTTGTTTTTGGGATGCAATTGATTTACTTCGCCATCAACTCATCAAGAGCTTGAATTGATTCAGACACTTGAGACACCAATTGATCTTTAGTCGCCATGTAGGTATCTAAAGGTTGAGGCGCAGCTTCAATTTCTTGGCATGAGTTCATTAATGCCGTAAGCCCTAAACTCCCTGCGCTGCCTTTTAGTTTGTGAGCAAGGTTCTTCACTTCTTTACTGTCATTACCACCAGCAGACGCTTGCAGCTTGCTTAGTACATCGGCACTGGTCGTTCTAAACAGATTAATGATGTGCAACATCTTCTCCCTGCCCAAGATTTTCATATCGGACTCAATCACGCTCGGGTTAATGATGACCACATCTGATTCCTCTGTTTTAGGGACTTGAACAACCTTTGATTGTATCGCTTGTTCTTGAGACGAAGTTTGATCAAACGAGGTACAGTCGGCATTTTGTGGCAACAACAACGGTTTTCCATCCAGCACGTCCTGAATCAATGCCGCTAGAGCTTCTTTTGCCAATGGTTTAGGTAAATACCCGTCAAAACCTGCAGCTAAATAGCGCTCAACTTCTTCGGCAAAAACGTGCGCAGACACTGCGATCATAGGCGTAGCAGCAAGGGCTTTATTGGCTGGTTTGTTACATTCAATTTGTTTTAAACGTTGGATTAACTCGGTTCCATCACAGTCTGGCAAGTTGATGTCGACTAAAGCGATATCAAAATCCTGCGTGCTGATCAGTTGCTCTGCCTGTGAGCCGTTTTCTGCCATCACGACCTGGTGGCCCATGCTTTCTAAAAAGCCTTCCGCAACCACTCGGTTTACTTCATTGTCTTCTACCAACAAGACTTTCGCTTTCACTTTGCAGCGCGCGGTTGCCACTGCACCGGTTTCAACAGGCTCACTTTCCTCTAATGGAATGGAGAACCAGAATCGACTGCCATGTCCTTCTTCAGAATCGACTTCTAAAATACCGCCCATCGCTTCAATGATTCGTTTACTGATGGCAAGGCCAAGCCCCGTTCCTCCAGTTTGACTCATCCCACCTTCGGCTTGCGTGAAGGCATCAAACAACGTTCTCTGATCTTTTTTGGCAATACCTATCCCGGTATCTGATACTTCGAATAGGACTTGCGACTCATCCTCTGGGTTGAGGCTAACATAGATATCAATTTCACCTTCGTCAGTAAATTTAATCGCGTTTCCGACGAGGTTGTTCAGCACCTGACTGATTCTGGTGACATCCCCTTTCCAATAGCGACTTACATCACTTTCGATATGATAGGAAAACAACAGCCTCTTCTCTTGAGCTCGGCTGTTCATCAACTGGAAAGTGTCTTCAACCATTTGGTGTAAATCGAAGCCCATGTGGCGAATCTCTAAATGCCCAGCTTCAATCTTGGAGTAGTCCAGCACATCATTTAGAATCGCGAGCAACGTTTTACCACTGCGGTTGATGATTTCCGCATAACGCTTTTGAATAGGATTGAGGCCGGAGTCAATCAACAGACGTGCCGTTCCGAGCACCCCATTCATCGGCGTTCTGATCTCATGGCTCATGGTCGCCAAGAATGCTGATTTAGCTCGACTCGCTTGCTCTGCTTGCTTACGAGCTTTCGCGTGATTCAAAACCTCTTCATTCAAACGGCGGTTCGCTTGTTTTAACTGCGAAGTGCGTTGCTCAACGAGCTCTTCCAAATGCTCTTTGTGCTCTTCGAGCTCTCGCTTGGCTTGAGCTTCTCCCTCTGCGACCACTTTTAGCGCTTGCGCTGTATTTCGAGCCGTGATGATAGCTTGCCCCATATGCGCTAGCTCATCTTTGCCTTTTACCTCCAGCTCGACGGCTAAGTTACCCTGCGCCACAGAAAGCAGCGCAGCAGAGTACTCTGCCAATCGCTTAACCACAGAAAGGTATACAACACGCCATAAAATCAGCACCAACACAATCAAACCAACAATTGAAATCACCGTTAGAGACCACTGAGCGAATTTCAGCGTGCTCGTCAATTCATCCACAGCGACGGTTGTTGTTTTGTTTGAATCATCAACCAATTTGTTTACGGTACCATTCAGCTCCGAAAACAATTCCAGTGTCTTTTGCATCAGTTGTTGAGATTGTTCGTTATTCTCATACTGCTGCATCAAAATAGTGAACACGACCTGACGCTTACCGAGCTCTGTTAGTAGTTGGCTCATTTGTTTAGAGCGAGTGGGATCTTCTACGGCAAGCACACGGCGCTTCATGATTTTGAGATTACTTTCAAAATCACTTTGCACCTGCTGGATTCGCTCAATATTGGTTAATGTGCGAGCTTCTTCAATTTGATTCAGCATTTTAAAAGCCAATAAGTGCAGCTCATGCAATCGCTCTGTCAGATCTAGATCCACTTCCACCAGCGCATCTAGTGCCTGATAAACTTGCGATTTTTTATTCGATTCTAATAAGTCATAGATATGTGTGACGTTAGCAACGGCAATGGTGCTCGTGTTCTGAACTTGCGTGCGAGTTAGCTGTTCCAACTCTTCACTCAGTAAGCGCATCTCTTCGACACGAGTATCAATCTCTTTTGCCAGCCACAGCTTTCTTTCAACCGAAACACCAAGTTCTGCCAAGTTGTCGATAACGTTCTGGACGTTATTCTCGAGATCTTCTAGCAATTGAGAATCAAACGACTCACTCCCCAGCTCTTTGATATGAGTAAGCAATGATTCGAGCTGTTCGAAAAGCACACGCCCAGACTCTTTTCTTTCCTGCTCGTTTCTTGCGTTTGATAACAGTTGTACAGACGAAATGATGCGAGTACTCAACTCAGAGACTTGCCTCGCTTCAATCATGGCGGGAATTGCAGAATCCACGACATTTCTTTCCGTCTTGGCAACTAAAGAAAATCCAGACACACCAATAAGTGCCGATAACATAACCAGCATTGCCATCGCAATGAAAGACAACAAGAGTTTACGACCGATGCTTGCGGTTGCTAGCAACATATTTTCATGACCTTAATGTTCGTGTTCAGCGACATATTACGTTATATTTTGCAGTGTTTACTTAATCTATGCCAACGAACTTCATTTCATGGTTAAAAATCAACACGCATTTCGCACAATTTTCAAACATTCTGCAGTCACATTAGCCCTTGTCGCTTCTTTACCAGTGGTTGCAGCAGAAAAAGTATGTGCCATTTACCCTCACCTAAAGGATTCATACTGGTTATCAGTAAACTATGGAATGGTGTCCGAAGCGAAAAAAGAAGGCGTCGAGCTGAGAGTCCTTGAAGCGGGTGGCTACCCAAACAAAACGCGTCAAGAGCAACAACTCGCACTGTGCAGCCAATGGGGAGCAGATGCGATTGTCCTTGGGACAGTGGACCCACAGGCCTATGAACATTCGCTTAAGAATTGGGTCGGAAACATTCCTGTCTTTGCTACTGTGAACCAACTCGATCTGGATGAAGAGCAAAGTGAGCTGTTAAAAGGTACGGTCGGTGTTGACTGGCACTGGATGGGATACGAAGCAGGAAAATATCTGGCTGCTCGTCATCCAAAGGGATCAGGAAAAACAAACATTGCCTTACTTTTGGGGCCGCGTACTCGTGGAGGTACGAAGCCCGTGACTGCCGGATTTTATGAAGCGATCCAAGGAAGTGATATCAACATCGTTGACTCGTTTTGGGCAGACAACGACAAAGAGTTACAGCGTAACCTGGTTCAACGTGTGATTGATATGGGAAATATAGATTATATCGTTGGCAGCGCGGTTGCGATTGAAGCCGCTATCAGTGAACTGCGTAGCGCAGGCAAAGCTGAGGAGATCGGTTTGGTTTCTGTGTACTTAAGTCATGGTGTTTACCGAGGACTATTGCGTAACAAAGTGCTCTTCGCACCAACAGATAAAATGGTGCAGCAAGGCAGGCTTTCCGTCATGCAAGCAGCACATTACTTAAGGGGCAAAGAGTATGACAAACATGCCTCACCAACCATCAAACCACTGACTCCGAAGACACTTCATGACGATACGATCGAAGAATCGTTATCTCCGTCAGAATATAGGCCGACATTCCGTGTTAAGGCTGTTGATTGAAAGACAAAAAACGTGTTCTATTGAATAATAACAATTTTAAAATCATACAAACGGAAACATCTTGATGCAAAAAACCATTCGTACCATGCCAACCCACAAACATGTGGCTTTGGTTGCCCATGACAATTGCAAACCTGAGCTACTTCGCTGGGTAAAAGAAAACAAAGAAAAACTGCAGAGTCACTTTCTTTACGCGACTGGCACAACCGGACACATGTTGAGCAAAGAAACTGGACTGGCGATTAAGAGCATGATCAGTGGCCCAATGGGCGGTGACCAACAACTTGGCGCGCTCATTTCAGAAGGCAAAATCGACGTTCTCGTTTTCTTCTGGGATCCGCTAAACGCCGTACCTCACGACCCAGACGTTAAAGCGCTTCTTCGTATTGCTAGCGTTTGGAATATTCCTGTGGCAACGAACCGAGCCACCGCTAAGTTCCTGTTTAACTCCCCTCTTCTTGAGCAAGAAGTGGATATTGAAGTACCGGATTACGAAGCGTATCTTGCTGAACGCATGTAAGCTTTGATGCCAACCGAATAACGTAAAGGCGATACTGAGTATCGCCTTTATTATTTCTAAAATTCAGAACTCTGCCTTCAACGCGAAGTGATGATCGGATAATCGCCATTGACGAGCTCTTGAACAAATGCGGACCCAGCGCCAGTGTGCGTAATCCAAACTTTCTCTTTCGCACGCGTAATCGCCACGTAAAACAGCCTGCGCTCTTCTGCGTGAGGGAATTTGTCTTTGGACTCGGTCAATGCGCCATCAATGTGAATTTGCTTCTTCTTCGCAGGGAATTGCCCCTCATCCACAGAAAGAATAATGACAAAATCAGCCTCTCGCCCTTTACTCGCATGGCAAGTCATAAAACGAATATCGAGATTAGGAAAACGTCGCAACCAATCGTCATACAAGTCGGGCTTATGATAATGATTACGTCCTAACAATAAGACTGACTTGGTTTGCTTGGCTTGTTGATTCAATTGATCCAAGATCTTTTCAACTTGGTTACTCGGTGCGGTATGCACACTCTTCTGCTTACGTTGCTTGTGGCTATTTAGTGTTTTCGGCAATTGCGATGGGTTTTGCTGAACAAAAGTGTTTGCCACATCACCAATCTGATTGTTGAAACGATAAGTCGTATCTAGATGATGAACGGTAGAGTGAGCAAAGCGCTCTTTAAACCCAGTGATAAGATCGACGTCCGCACCAGCAAACTGATAGATGGCCTGCCAGTCATCACCAACCGCAAACAACGTCGCACCCGCTTGTTTCTGTGTGGATTCACACAGTGCTTCAATCAGTGCTAAACGGTCTGGAGAGATATCTTGGTACTCATCGACCATAATGAAGCGCCATGGGGAGACAAATTTCCCTTTATTTACATAATCTGTCGCACGACTGATCATGGTAGGGAAATCCACTTGATTGCTTTCTTTAAGCATTTTCTGCCACGCAGTAAAACATGGCCAACACAAGGCGAGTTCGCTGTTTAAACGAGTATAGTCTTGGTGATTTACCAACTTTTCTTGCACTTGCTTTTTGGTTAGCCCTACCGCAGCTAAGTGAGACAACTGAGAGTCTAGCCACGCGATCAGTTTTGGGTTTTCTGAGTGACTTCCTAACTCATCGTCCCCTTTTAAATAGGCAATCGGCCATTTGTCTAAATGTTTTTGCCAACGTTTAAAGTTAGTAGGCGTCATCCAATGCTTTTTCAGCCAATCTACACACCATGCTGTTCGCTGGTTGTCATCTAACGCCAACGGACTGATCTCAACAGGCTGTTGCTCAACTTGATTGAGTATATATAAGCCTAGTTGATGGAACGTATTCACACGCACACCGTCTGCGGCCATGCCTACTTTATCCACTAAACGCTCTTTCATTTCAGTCGCGGCATCACGACCGAAAGCCAGCATAAGCAACTCTTCTGCTTGAGCCTGGTGGCTTTGCAGCAAGTATGCAACTCGAGCCGTTAAAACACTGGTTTTGCCTGAGCCTGCGCCAGCAAGGACTAAGTTGTGATCATCGTTGAGCAACACCGCATATTGCTGGGATAAGTTTAAAGGCGAAGATTCTATGCGATTAAACAGCACTTCCCAATTCGGACGTTCTTCCTCAAGCCAATCACGATTACGCTCACCAAGCGTCGCAGACGTATCAACAAGCCAAGGTTCGATTTCCGCCATGCGATTCGGCATCCGCATTTTGGCTTCTTCTAGAGTGGTTTTCATTTCGCTTAACTCTTGGTTAAGACTTTCCACCCAGGAGACCACTTGAGAGTGCGATAGATAGGCAGGAAGATGCTTAAGTTTGTAGAGCTCTTCTTCCCACTTAGGTAGATACTCAGCCAGTTTTCGGCACTGAGTATTGTGCCATTCTTGATACTGACGAACAGCTTCAAGAGCAAACTTACGGCATTGTGGCCACGGTAGCCCTTGTACTAGCCAGCTTTGTTGTTTGCCTTCGTGCTCATGAGCAAAAAACTGCAAAGAGCTCCATAACAACCCACGCTTTACGCTAACTTTGCCATTCCAGATCGTAAAAGGAATATGTTCTTCACTGCCTATTGAGCTTAATAAAACACTGTTCTCTTTTATTTCGACGTGATGGTACTCATTTTGAATAAAAAACTGTGCTTTGCTAGTGGCAGTGAGCTGCATGAAACGTGCGCCTTTTAATTTAGAAGTTGTCGATTTATATCATTTTAAGGCGCCAAATTGTAGCAATGGCGAGCACCTAAGTAAGCATCTTCTTTTATTCTTTAATAAAATTCACATTACTGTCGATTTAGTAACCTAAAGCTCATTCTATTTGAAGCTGACTTTACAATTATAGACACATTGCGTGGCTGCTTTAGTATAAGTCAATGACATCCCTGTTGATTTTATCAGCAACAACGAATTTTTCTTAAAGTAAATCATAAACGCGCTATAGTGGGTTTGGTAGTATTCCCCCGTTCTTCATCGGAAACATAAGGCGCATTGTGCAAGCAACTTCTAAATTTCGGCTCTATTGGGCAAACAAGACCATAAATTACAGCGTTCTTATCCTAATCACCTTACTGGGTGTGGTTATCCCGACTTGGTACTTCGAGCAAAACACGCTGATCACGCCTCTAATATTAGGCGTTATTGCTGCTGCTTTGGCAGAGAGTGATGACAGCTTCACTGGGCGCATCAAAGCGCTGATTCTGACTTTTCTCTGTTTTGCGCTCGCCGCTTTCTCAATTGAAATCTTATTCGACACCCCTTGGGCATTTGCATTAGGGTTATTTATCTCAACCTTTGGTTTTATCATTCTTGGAGCGATAGGTCCTAAATATGCGAGCATTGCTTTTGGCTCTTTGCTGATCGCCATTTACACCATGCTTGGCGCACATGAAAGTACTAACATTTGGTTTCAGCCACTGCTGCTTTTAACTGGTGCGGCTTGGTATTACTTCATGTCGATGATTTGGCAGATATTTTGGCCTCTTCAGCCTGTGCAACAAAGCTTAGCCAATGTGTTCTTCCAAATGGCAAATTATCTCGATGCGAAAGCCAAGCTTTTTCACCCTGTCACCAACCTAACGCCACAGCCACTTCGGATTGAAGCCGCCAAGTGCAACGCTGCGACGGTGATGGCGCTAAACGCTTGCAAAACCACATTACTAAATCGCTCGAAACGCGGCCACATTGATGGCCCTAGTGACCGATTCTTAAATATCTACTTCATCGCTCAAGACATCCACGAACGAGTCAGCTCTAGCCATTACCGCTATCAAGATTTAGCAACTGAATTTGAACGTTCTGATGTGCTGTTTCGTTTTAAATATCTTTTGGAATCTCAAGCCCAAGCGTGTCGTGATATTGCATTAGCGATTCAGCTAGGGAATGAATACTCACATACCGATCAGTCCATCTTGGCCTTAGCTGAAGTGCAAAATTCACTTGCTTACTTAGAAGAACAAAAGCAAGGACACTGGAAACGTCTGCTAATGCAGTTAACATATTTATTCAATAACTTAGCGACGGTAGAAAAGCAACTGAATAACATTAACAACCCAGATGTTGAGGGCCTAGAGGAAGATACGCTCGCCGATACTAACCCGCACACATTAAAAGCCATGTGGCAGCGTATATCCGCGAATTTACACAAAGATTCGATGCTGTTTCGACACGCATTGCGTATGTCGATTGCCTTGACGATTGGTTATGGAATCATTCAAGTATTCAACATCGACCGAGGTTACTGGATACTCTTAACCACTCTCTTCGTGTGTCAGCCGAACTACAGCGCAACACGTCAAAAATTGACAGCGCGAGTCATAGGCACATTAGCTGGTTTGTTAATTGGCGTACCATTACTGACTTTCTTCCCTTCTCAAGAAAGCCAGTTAGTATTCATCGTTATTTCTGGCGTGATGTTTTTCGCCTTTCGGATGAACAATTACGGATACGCAACCGGTTTTATCACACTACTGGTCCTCTTCTTATTCAACCAGTTAGGTGAAGGTTACGCGGTTGTGCTTCCTCGACTAGCTGATACCCTCATCGGGTGTGTACTTGCTGTAGGAGCCGTGCTGGTTATTTTGCCAGATTGGCAATCGAGAAGGCTGCACAAAGTCATGTCGGATGCGATAGAGGCTAACAAACAGTATCTCGATCAGATCATTGGTCAGTATCGAATTGGTAAAAAGGACAACTTGAGCTATCGCATTGCTCGTCGTCAAGCCCATAACAGTGATGCCTCACTTTCTTCTGCCATCAGTACAATGCTTGCGGAACCTGGTAAATATCGTGCTGCCGTTGATGAGAGCTTCCGCTTCTTAACGTTAAATCACGCAATGCTGAACTATATTTCTGCTCTTGGCGCGCACCGAACTCGCATTGAAGATGAGTCTATTCATAAGCTCGTTTTAGATGCACACCGCTGTATTCATCAGCATTTAGACGTTCTCCATAAACAGCTTCACCAGCATTGCGAAGAGTGCGATTTATCTAATATTGACGATGCGGGACTCGAGCAACGCTTAAATGAGTGGCGAGATGAAGATGATAGTTCCGCTCGCATGGTATTGCAGCAACTTCACCTTATCTATCGCATGCTCCCAGAGCTACATTCACTCGCCAGTAAGTTTGCAGTGAGGGTTAACTAGTAACACACGGATAGAAAAGGGAAGCGGATTGTCGCTTCCTTTTTTCTTTCTACTTTTCTATCTACCCCAAAGTGGGTAATTATATACCTTCATAGGAAAAATCTGACGTATCACTTAACGCACCTTGACAATATTCGGACAAAAAGCAATCGATCAAATTCTAATCTATCTAGGTTGAATAAATATGTTGTATCCAAAGGACGAAGAACTTCGGGAAATGAAGGATAAACCGAATTACAACGAGGGTATTGAGATGAACGCACAACAATTTAATGAACTTAAACAAAAGCTCAGCGATTTAACGGCGAGTCAGTTGAAATCATTACAGGGTGAGATAAGCGTAAAGTTAAACAAAACGCAAAACCCAGTACTTTCTGTTGAAGAGCGAGAAATGCTTTCTAAACTGTTTGCTTAATCAAATCATTGATATAAAACACTTGAACGTTTTATAAACTCCACCTATGCTCTCATTAGCATAGTATTGGGAGTGGTGATATGCCTGTATCAGGAATTCAATCTGGGCACCAAATTGTTCAGATGTCACAGCAGATGGCTGAAAAAGCCGCGCATGGCATTAATGATAATTTAGGTAAAGTGAAAGAAGAGATCGCTTCTCACAACATCGATTTGGCTAAAGTGGCAGATGTCGCAATAACCGCTTCAACTCCTAGCCTCCCCTCTCAAAAAGTTGAATCACTCATCAACCTTACGCAAGCTGCAGGTTACAACCGAGTGGGTGCGTCCGTCATTGAGAAAAACAATGAAGTCATTGGCAGCTTACTCGATATTCACGTCTAAAACTTCTTAGTTCCGACCTGTCACTACAAATCCGTAACAAGCCCTCTTTTGCTACCTAATGTTGTGCTATTTCGATTCAATAAGTCTCGATAAAAACCAATAACTCCCAATAAAAACGGACGCCTTGTTAAAGCCGCCCGTTTTATGTTGAATCCAAACTTATCCGTTATCAATAACACCGTGATTCAGCAATGACTCTACAATCTCATTGGAGCTAAGACCGTTGAAGTCTATCGATGTACCTAAGTTTTCCACAACTATGGTTTGCTGGACATTTGCATCCGTCGTAATGTTCAGAGAAACATTTTCTGTTGATGCGTCGTAATCGGCTTGAATGTGCGCAAGTAAATCATCAATACCTGCCGTTGGATCATTCAAATCAGCGATCACGTCTTTGAGGTCAATGGTGTCCTCATTGACGCTAAAGTCAGTGATGGTGTCAATCGCACCATTATCCACCGTGTCTTCTGTCCATTTAAAGATATCGCTACCCGCACCACCAGTCAGAATATCAGAGCCTAGTCCGCCAATAAGCACGTCATCTCCATCTCCTCCTAGGATATAATCATCTCCCGTACCGGCTGCTAAAGTAATGCCTGCATCACTACCAATAAGATAGCTGTCTTCACTTTCAGCTGACTGATCAATATCTTGACTATTTAGTGTAACGTTTAGATTAATGTCTAATGGCGTTGAATACGCTTGGTCACCATTTGATGCAGTAGAAACCGCAGTCAATGTAATATCGTAATCTCCCGGGATCGCATTATTGATATGTAGCGTATCAATTTCATCTTCTGGGACAGTCCATGTTGTACCATCAAAGCTGATATTCGATGTTGTGGCCTCACTCGTGATCGTGGCTCCTCTTGGCACGCCTGTGAGCTCTAAGGCCAGTACTTCATCGACATCTGTCAACGCAGCCATAATACCCACCAGCGCGATGCCTTGACGGCTTGCACTTTGACTCGCACTAATTCTTTGAATGTAACTAAAGTTCTGATCAATGGCCAAGTTTGGTACGTCAGCGACCGGCGTTACGTTAATATCAAACGTTTCTGATGTTTGTAGTGAGGTACCCGTTAAGTTGTCATAGAAGATACCGTTGTCATCAGCGGTAACGGTAAGCGCAATAGAGTTGCTGTTCACGTCACTGGCATCAATAAATACACCGACATCCGGATCCGTCGAAGCGAAAAGACTATTAAGCTGAGACAAAGTCCCCATCAGTACAGTTTCACCTGCTAAACCAACGCCTTGAGTAATGCCACTCCCCGCCGGGACAACGACACTTATATCACCCTCATCGATGCTGAGTGACACCGTCATGATTTCATTCTCATGAACACCTGCAAAATCAACATCGGTAATTTCGATACCTGAGATTTTTTGATCCGATGACTCCACAATCGTATTTGTGACCATTGAGCCATCAATCTCCGGAGCATCGTTAATCGCCTGCACTGTCATCACGGCTGAGCCACTGACGGTCTTCGGATCCGAGACGCCATTGGTCATGCCATCATCCGTAATATCGTAATTAAAGCTTACATCCCCGTAAAAATCAGGAGCAGGTTCAAAGCTCCACTCCGTTGAGCTCAGTTGAGTAAGCGTCCCTGCTGCAGGGTCGACAAGCGTAACATTGCTAACGGTTAAATTGTCCGACTCAATATCAACCGCATTAACCAGCAAGTCCGCTGCGGTAACAATAACAGCGCCGCTGTCTTCATCAATACTTGTCAACGTCACTTCCGATGTTGTTGGCGCATCATTCACCTCTGTGACTTCAATTACAAATTGACTGCTATTTGAATTGAGTGTTTCATCGACACCGCTAATCACAATCCCTTCGTTGCCTTGGTCATCGACAGAGATGTCGACATTGACGTTACCAAAGAAGTTAAGCGCTGGGTTAAACTCCACTAAACCATCAGCGATAGCGGCGTTAAGGTCAGATACGGTTCCTTTCAGTTCAATTGAACCCGTGCCGTCTCCAGAAACCGTCAATCCGTAATTGGCAATAATCGATGGATTGAGCGCCAAGTAACCGCTATCGACAGCAATATTCAAGACATACTCTGCGGTAGGATCATCAAGTACCGCATCCACATCCGAAATACCAAATGTATCCAGCAGAATAGCGTTGTCTTCTGGTGTTTCAACGTCAATGACATTCACGAACTCCGGTCGATCATTCACCGCTTCAACATCAACAGCTACGTCAAACTCCTCGGCTGAACCTAAACTTTGGCGACCATCGAGCCCGGTATCAACCGCTTGCACTTTGAAATGCAGTGACCCACCCCATGAGTTATCGTTGCGATCACCAGAATTAAAGACCACTTGATCCAAATCTTGAGCATCGATTTCTAATACGAAGACGCCATTTCCTTGGTCAGTAAACACCGTTCCATCAGGTAATGAAACACTCGCCCCATCAGGGACATTTGAAATCTCAACTCTCATCGTCTCCGGATCATTTTCCTGGTAGGTTGCGCCATCTCCGATGGACTCTTTGTTATCAACCACCAACGCATTGACGTTGATAACAATATCTTCTCCCTCATTCCCCGCAGCTGAAGTATCAGGATTCACATCAACATCATCGCCAATAGGATTCACAACCAGCGTAAAGTTATTAGTTCGCTCAGTTGGTACTTGTAACAATTCTTCTTGGATGAACACGGTAATGCCAATCTCTGCCTCACCACTGAAGTTTTTCGGCGGTTTGATTTGGATGTCACTCAAATCAACGGATGTCTGAGTAAGGTCTTTTAGCTGAATACTCCATTCTCCTCCGCCGTTGTTCTTAACAACATAATCAGAGGAATTGGATTGCACGACAAAATCATCAGGGATCCCTGTTAACTTGAGTGAAACGAAACTTTCAGAGCCATCATTATCGTTTAAGCTGATCGAAACCCCAGAGCCTGATTGATTCAACGAAATTAAAGTATCTTCGTCACCAACCACGGTAATTGGCTTCGTAGGATCGGCACCTGTAATCGTAATATCGTCCACCACTGGCGTAACTTCGAATGTCACGTCATCAGTAAAAGTTCTTATATCGATATTATCGCCAGGGTTATTTAGGATAGACTGATCAAATACAGCCTCGTCTGTGATCTCTCCTTCGATATTAATCTTGACGGTGTTTTGTCCCCCACCTACGGGATAATTTTCTTTCGGCTTAAACAGAACAGTATCAAGCGCACCCGCTAAAATCTCTGCTTCATTAAACTCAATACTTGTCCCTAAGCTATTGCCATTTGCGTCAACAAACTCCCCCAGTGTTGTGTCATCGAGCTCTAACTTGATATTCGTTAGCGTTTCCTGACCACCTTGGATATTGTTATAACGGTCAGCAAAATCGACATTTAGATTAAGTTGGATTAAACCATCTTCATAACCCACACCATCCGCCGTTGGTACATCGTTATTTAGGTCATTAACTGGTTGTTTGTTAGCGTCTAAACCGAGAGTACCTGTGATATCCACTGTCACATTTGGTGTAACATCACCATCTAATGGCTGATCACCCGCCGAACTCGGAACATCTGCAATCGGTAAAACCTGAACTGGAATTCGCACGTTGTTTTCTTTTTCGTCGCCAGACTCTGTGTCTTTGGTGACAAACCTCACAGGCAATTCGAAATCACCAGCGTAATCTTCTGCCAAGTGCATCGTTAAACCGTCCAAACCTGTGATATTGCCACTAGCATCAATATCTGCTTGGAAAACGTATTTACCATTGACAAAATCGATATCAGTGCCTGTTATCACCAAGCCTGGAGGAATACCGGGTGCAGATGGATCAATAACAACAGTCAAAACATCTTCCACACCATCCGCATTAATCGCATCGACTTTCGACGTCAATTGAGTGCCAAGGTCGATCGCATTATCTTCCGATGCTTCAATTTGGACGTCATCAGCCACCTGAATTTCGGCGGCAACACTCGTTTGCGGCGTGAGAACCGTCGGAAACTCAAGTGTCACGTCAGTTTCTCTTACTACTGTTGCGTCTTTTTCAACGGCATCTTCACCTAAATCGTTGACCTCGGCATAAATGGTTAACCCAATTTGAGATAGACCGCCGTTGTCACCATCATCGCTGTCGTCGTTTGGCGTTAAATCAAGACCCGAAGGCGCTTTAATCGAGAAGTTTTCTTCGTCAATGACTGTCCATCGACCGCCGCCTTCGTTCAATGCACCAACAATGACCAATTGATTGAGAATCTCAGGGTCGACATTGTGGAACTGAACAACAAGCTGAGTCACCACTTCATCTGAAGAGGCGTCAAACTCTTGGTATTTGATGATATTCGCACCAGACTCCCCACCCGTTGAAGTATTGATCGTAAAATCAATGTTCCCTTGACCGTCTGACTTCACGATGTCAGTGATAACGCCAGTGCTTTCAGTAACAAGCAAACGTGTCTGGGCGTCTAGCGATCCTGTTGTATTTTCTGGCTCAACGATTGGATTGACTTGGACATGCACCATGCCATTGATGGTTTTTTCTGCAATTCCCTGCCCTGGATTAGAAGCATCGACATATTCGTGGTCAATCTCTTTCACCGTCACCGTAGTATTCAAATCAAAGTCAGTACTAGAGTCTTGCTCTAATTGCACCTGGACATACCCGCTTTGAGAGATTCGAGCAGAAAAGTCTTGCTCCGACTCGTTCGCTAGTGGCGAAAGTGTTAATGCTCCAGAAACCAATGTTTGTGCTACGCCATCGACATAAACCGTGCTGCCTGGAGGAAATCCAGAAATCGTCACATCACTAAAGAACTCGTCTGTATCAGGGCTTTGAGTCAACGTTGGCTTCCAATCAATATTAAAGCGTGTATCTTCATCACCTTCTGATTGAACCGTGTAGTTATCTTGCGCATCAATGACAGGAGCGACAATAATTCGGATCTCACCCGATGAGGTTCGACTGTGACCATCATTCTCTGTGACGATCGTCGTCGCTGTAATATGAATGTTCTCCGTCGATGACGCTTCCGGTTTAATAACAATTCCAGAATTAATATTCGCCGTGGTGATATTGGCTTCATAGATTGGCTGATTTTGCGCGTCATAGCCTACAAAGGTCAGATCGACGGATGCACCATCGCTATCAAATACCTCGACACCTGCCGGAATATTGGACAGCAGAACCGTAACCGACTCTGAGTGATCATTCGGGTTATCTGGTAACTCGCCAGAGATAACACTAAAGCCCAACTCTACTTGACCATTCTCATCGATATTAGTCTCAATACCTCTTACATTGCCGTCATTAAACTCATGCCAGATCCCTGATTTATCATTCAGCTCAATAAATGGTATGTCAGCTACGCCTTTCACACCGACGATCACTGTTTTGCTGCCTAGTGACAAAATATCTTCGGCAACCCCATTAGATAACGATGCAGTGTCTTTGACGATACCTTCAACGTTGAAAGTAAAGTCATCATTGCTGTGCAACGGAGGAAGCACTTCGACGTTGGCTAACTCAGATTCTGGCACTTCGTAATAGAGTACATTGCCGCTTGAATCGGTCACTTCCACGATTTGGCTTGGGTTTGCTGAATCAAGCCACACTAACGTAACGCCATCAATTGAGAAGTCAGAAATACGCACAAACAGTGCTTCAGAACCATCTAAATCCGCAGACGGCTTCATGGTAATCACTTCACTTAACTGAAGTGGATCATGATCCGTGACAGGATTGACGGTGTCTTGAGTTCGAGCGTTATCCTCAAAGACATTGATTCGGTTGACTGTAAAACTACCTGGGTCCGCGATTGGGTTAACATCAATGATGATAGTTTCTGTCTCTGAACGTGCCGTTTCCTTCCCTGATAACGGATTATTGTTTTCTGTTGTAATGGCGGTTACATCAATCTTGATTTCGCCCGAGAAATTATCGATTGGGTCAATTTGAACGTCACCAATTCGGCTGGCATCTACGAGATAAACACCACCAGTTTGTGGAATCGCACTACCATCCGAATATACTAACTCTGCGTTACCTTCCCCTTGTGTAAAGACGAGCTCGTACACTATATCTTCAGGATTACTAGTATCCTGAGTTTCCGCCGTGATATTAAGTGCGACGTTGTTTCCGTCTTCATCGACAGAATAGTTAAACTCGCTGCTCGTCGTCCAAGTCGCAATATCTGCAACGGCAGCAACTTCAATGTCTAAACGACCATTAATCGTATGATCTGGCGTACCATTGTTAAGAATTTCCACACGGATACGAGGATCAACTCCTGAAACGTCAGTCGAGGTATGACGATCTGGGACAAAATACAAGTTATCTAAAGAGACAAGCTCGCCACTAAATGATTGCTCGACATTCGAGGCATCGAGAACAACCGTATCGCCGACTGGTGTCAGTTCAATGAAGTTACCGCTGCCATCTCGGTAATAGAAAGTACCGTTGTGCGTGCTTGCATCTCGAATCGTGATGTCACCTAAGCTCTCGTTACGGTCGATATCGTGTAAATTGATAACCAAGTCGACTTTCGCAGGCGTCACATCCAACGCTGATAGGTTATCTTGAGTATTTGCAGAGTCAACGCCCACAACGACGCCATCACGCCCTTGGTCCTCGAACGCAGTAACGGTAGACGTGTCAATTTGCGCATTACGGTCTCTTATCGAGATATCCACATCGGCATCTGCGATATCGCCATCACCATCGGTTGCAACAACGTTGATGGTGAAATCAATCGAGTCGGTTTCTGTATGGTCAAGATCGTCATTCGGACGGAATGACACACTGCCATCGGTTCGAACAACCAAACGACCGATTTCAGTATCCACTCCGTCAAGAACCTTGTGAACAAATACGACTTGGTCGCTGCCGTTCAAATCGACAGAATCAGAATCAACACCGTTTTGCTTAAAGTAAATGCCTGAATCATCAGCCGAAAATGAAGTCACTTGTGCGCCGTCAGCACCAAGATCGTCATCACCTTCTACAGGGTCTTGGAATAAGTGAACCGTGCGGCTGCCTTGTCCCTCAACACGCGAAATAGATGCATCGTACAAGGTTGGAACATCATCGGTGATCGTCACTGGTAAGTTAATACCTGCCGTATCGCCATCGACATCGGTCGCAAAGACTGGAAGATCGAGTATGAGAGTATCTTCGCCTTGGGTTGAGTGGTCTAGCGCCCCCTCGAGTGTAAACTTGTAAGAGCCGTCAGCGTTCAAAACTAGCGTGAACACTGAGTTACCATCAGGTGTTTGACCTTGATAAGTAAAGTTGTTGTTGCTTACCGCGGTTTGAACTAACGTCACCGCGAAGCCACCTGACGTTACTCCTGGGATCGGGTTAGAAGTAAGATCCAACTGGTAAGAGACAACGGTATCTGCCCCTTCCACCGTATCGAAATTGCCCGTTGCTTCTAGGCTGTCTTTGTTGGTTGCCTGAGAGCCATTAGCGAGGTCATCCTCATCAACAGCCAAAGCATCTGCTGATTTAATTTCGGGAACGTCATCAACCACGGTAATTGGAAGATTCAGTGATGATGACGTGTCACCATCAAAATCTGTGACTGTAATTGGGATATCAATGACAAGGTTGTTTTCACCTTGAACAGCATCATGGTCGATTGGTCCCAAAAGTTCAAATTGGTAACTGTCATTATTCGCATCAAGAGACAGAGTGAAGATCTTAGTTGATGTGCCAGTAATCACCGCTTCGTAACTGGTTACACCACCAACCGAGCTCACCACATTCAACTCAATGCTGCTGCCGTTTGAAGTTAAGCCAGACACAACCGCATTGAGGTCAGAAACTTGGTAGCTGACTATCTCATCCGCGCCATCAACGACTTCAAATCCGCCAGTCAGTACCGTCGAATCGCCACTTGTCGTATCAGAGCCACCGGCAAGATCATCTTCATCAACGGTTTGTTGGCTAGAGTCTGTCACTTTCACAATAGCTGGAACATCGTCCACCACGGTGATCGGCAAGGTGATGTTATTGGACACATCGCCATCAAAATCAGTCGCGTTGACTGGGAAGTTAATGACCAACGAGTTTTCATCGTTACCCGCAGGATGATCAAGTGCACCCAACAGTTCAAATTCATAGCTGTCTGCTGAGCCATTTAGCGTCAGTTTAAAGACGGTATCCGTCGTACCTTGTACGTAAGCTCGGTACTCAATCACACCATTTGAATTTGAAAACTCAACCAATTCAAGCGGCTGACCACCTGAGGTAAGGCCCGAAACGGGCGATGTTAAACTATCCAACTGGAAGCTAACGATAGAATCGGCACCATCAGTAACGTCAAAGTTGCCACCAATGATATTGGATTCTGGCGTGTAGTCCGAACCTTGGTTTGGAATATCATCCTCATCCACAGACAAGGTACTACCAGAGCTAATAGCGTCAATGGTTGGCTTGTCATCTACGATGGTCACTGGCAAGGTCGCAGTGATGGTATCGTTGTCGCCATCCGTAATCTTCACAGGTAGATTCAACAAAATCTCATCAGAGTTAACCGCGTGATCTAACTGACCAGATAACTCAAAGTCGTATTTACCATCTTGATGAAGTGTCAACGTGAAGACAGTCACTCCACCCGGAGTTTGTCCCACGTAAACAAGCGCGTCAGCAGTTGAAGCACCAACGTCTTGAGAAAGTGTTACCTCTTCTCCACCCGATTTCAGATTCGGGATAGGATTTGAGCTCAGATCCAATTCGAACGCATCAATACCATCTGCGCTAGTAACGTCAAATTCACCTGATACCGTTAATGGCTCTTTAGTGCCATCAGAACCAAGAGGTAAATCATCTTCGTCGACACGTAAACTTTCAATGTTGGTAACAACCGGAACATCGTCCACAACGGTAATTGGCAATGTGAAGGCTGGTGACGTATCACCATCATTATCCGTCGCCGTCACAGGGAGGTTAATAATGATCTCGTTTTGCTGATTACCATCTGGGTGATCAAGCGGCTTCTGTAAATCGAACTCGTAGGAATTGTTTGTTGCATCCAACGTCAGTTCGAACACCACTTCAGCAGGATTGCCAGAGACACCTTGGTATACGTTCACGCCGTTTGCACTAGAAGACAAAACTAAGGTGATAGCATCACCATCTGAAGTCAGTGACGCAACAGGCGTGGTCAGGTCACTGAGCTGAATAGAAGCAACTTGGTCAGCACCTTCGGTGATATCAAAAGTACCTGAAATAACAGTATCTTCTGCACTTGCAGCATCAGTACCTGCTGGTAGGTCATCTTCATCAACGGTTTGTTCACTGCCTGCTAGTAAACCATCAATGGTCGGAACATCATCCACAACCGTAATTGGTAAGGTGATGTTGTTCGACACGTCTCCATCAAAGTCCGTCGCGTTTATCGGTAAATTGATGACCAGTTCATTTTGGCCATCAGCATTTGGATGATCGAGAGGAGCAAGCAAATCGAACGTGTAGCTATCATCAGAGGCATCGAGGGTCACTCGGAATACTGGTGTCGTCGTGCCATCAATACGAGCTTCGTAAACTGAAACGCCACCTGCGTTTGATACTTCAACCATAACCAATGATTGACCACCTGAGGTCAGGCCTTGTACTGACGTCACTAGGTCAGAAACGCCGTACTCCACAATGCCATCAGAGCCATCAGTCGCGATGAAGTTACCAGCAATGCTGTTCGATTGCGTACCATCAGATCCGACTGTTGGGATATCGTCCTCGTCAACCGTTTGCACACTTGTTGCTTCGATGCCACCAAGTGTCGGTTTGTCATCAACGATCTTGACAGGGATTGTCTCAGCAGAGGTATCGCCATCAAAGTCTGTTGCGATGATTGGGAAGTTCAGTGTCAGCTCGTCACTATTAACAGCATGATCAATTGGACCTTCAAGCGTGAAGTTATAGCTTCCATCAGTATTCACTGTCAGTGTAAAGACCGCTTCACTCCCCGCCGTCGCCTCGTAAGTAAAGCTACCGTCGCCATTTGCGATTTCAGTCAGCGTGACGGCCACACCTTGTGATGTAAGGCCAGCTACTGGTGTTGCAGAAGCGTCAAGCTGATAACTCACCACTCGGTCCGAGCCTTGTGTGGTGGTAAAGTTGCCATCGATTGAAATCGGGTCAGTTTGGTCTGAGCCAATCGTGCCTAAGTCATCTTCATCAACGGTAATCGCATCAACATCGGTAATGGTCGGTTTATCATCCACGATGGTGACTGGGATCGTTTCTGTGGTGGTATCACCATCAAAATCTGTCGCGATGATTGGGAAGTTCAGCGTGAGCTCATCACTACCTGTTGCATGGTCAATTGGACCTTCAAGCGTGAAGTTGTAACTGCCGTCGCTGTTCACCGTCAAGGTAAATACGGCTTCTGATCCTGCGGTAGCGATATAGGTGAAACTGCCATCCGCATTCGCGCTTTCCGTCATTGTCACCAATACCCCGTGTGAGGTTAAGCCATCAACAGGGTTAGAGGATGCATCTAACTGATAACTCACAACATGATCAGAACCCATCGTGACAAAGTGACCATCAATCGACACGGACTCGTTTTGATCAGAGCCAATCGTAGCCAGGTCATCTTCATCCACGCTGATCGCATCAACATTAGTGATGCTTGGCTGATCATCAACAATAGTGACAGGCAGTATTTTAGTTGAAGTGTCGCCATCAAAGTCTGTTGCGATAATCGGGAAATCGATTTGTAGGCTGTCGCTATTCATCGCATGGTCTAGTGGACCTTGCAGAGTAAAGGTGTAGCTGCCATCTGGCTTCAGCACTAACTCAAATACGGCATTGCCATCTGCTGTGGCAGTGTAAGTAAAGCTACCATCACCGTTTGCCGTCTCAGCAAGCACAACAGGTTCACCTTGAGAAGTTAACCCTGCTAGAGGATCCGCGGTTGCATCAAGCTGGTATTTAACAACGCTGTCCGAGCCTTCTGTCGTACTAAACGAACCAGACATAAACGCATCATCGTTTTGGTCTGAGCCAATTGTGGCGAGATCATCTTCGTCTACTGTCAGTGGAACAACGTTGTCGATGCTTGGAACGTCATCAGTAATAGTGACTGGAATGGTCGCAGTAGTCGTGTCACCATCAAAATCCGTCGCAATGATTGGGAAGTTCAGTACTAACTCATCGCTGTTTAACGCATGGTCGACCGGACCTTCCAGACGGAAGTTGAATGTACCGTCTGCATTCACATTCATGGTGAAGACAGGGTTACCATCCGCGGTAGCAACGTAAGTAAAGCTGCCATCGGCATTCGCAGTCTCTACCAAGGTAACAGGCTCACCTTGCGAAGTTAACCCCGAAACAGGATCAGCCGTTGAGTCAAGTTGGTAGCTCACCACACGGTCTGACCCTTGAGTGGTCGTGAACGCACCTTCTACATAAACAGCGTCGCTTTGGTCTGAGCCAATACCTGAGAGATCATCTTCATCCACAGCCAGCGGCACGACGTTATCGATGACTGGTGCATCATCCGTAATCGTGACTGGAATGGTTGCCGAAGTCGTATCACCATCAAAATCAGTGGCAATAATTGGGAAATCAATCGTCAGGTTGTCGCTGTTAGCTGCATGGTCAATCGGGCCTTGCAGCGTAAAGTCGTACGTACCATCCGTTGCGACGTTTAACGTGAAGACTGGATTGCCGTCTGCGGTCGCAACATAGGTAAAGCTGCCATCACCATTCGCGGTTTCCACCAAGGTAATCGCCTCACCTTGAGATGTCAGCCCCGCAACAGGATCTGCTGTTGAATCCAGTCGGTAGCTCACCACTCGGTCAGAGCCTTGTGTGGTAGTAAACGCGCCTTCAACGAACAGATCGCCGCCTGGGTCCGAGCCCACACCGCCAAGGTCATCTTCATCGACACTCAACGCATCCACCGCTGTAATGGTCGGTACATCATCAACAATCGTGACTGGAATGGTTTCAGTAACGGTGTCGCCATCAAAGTCGGTTGTGATAATTGGGAAGTTGAGTGTCAGCTCGTCACTATCCACCGCGTGATCAATTGGCCCTTCTAGCGTGAAGTTGTAAGAGCCATCAGTATCTACTGTCAGAGTAAATACTGGGTTGCCACCCGCAGTCGCTTCATAAGTGAAACTACCATCACCATTTGCGATTTCTGTCAGTGTGACAGCCACGCCTTGCGACGTTAAACCGTCAACCGGTGTTGCAGAAGCATCAAGTTGGTAACTCACCACTCGGTCAGAGCCTTGTGTGGTAGTAAAGTTGCCATCAATAGAAATTGGATTGCTTTGGTCTGAGCCAATTGACGCTAGATCATCTTCATCAACCGTAATGGCATCCACGTCAGTAATAACTGGCTTATCGTCCACGATCGTCACTGGGATCGTGGCGTTTGTGGTATCGCCATCAAAGTCTGTTGCGATGATTGGGAAGTTCAGCGTTAACTCATCGCTATCTACCGCATGGTCGATTGGCCCTTCAAGCGTGAAGTTATAAGAGCCATCGGTATTCACTGTCAGCGTAAAGACCGCTTCAGTCCCCGCTGTCGCCTCGTAAGTAAAGCTGCCATCGCCGTTTGCGGTTTCAGTTAGCGTGACTGCCACGCCTTGCGATGTGAGTCCAGCCACTGGTGTTGCAGACGCGTCAAGCTGATAGCTCACTACTCGGTCAGAACCTTGTGTGGTGGTGAAGTTGCCATCGATTGAAATCGGGTCAGTTTGATCCGAACCAATCGTGCCTAAGTCATCTTCATCAACGGTAATCGCACCGACATCGGTAATGGTCGGTTTATCATCCACGATGGTAACAGGCAGTACGATTTGGCTTGTGTCACCATCGAAATCGGTAGCAATAACGCTAAAATCAAGGGTTAAGCTGTCGCTATTTGCCGCATGGTCGATTGGACCTTGCAGTTCAAAACTGTACGAGCCATCAGTATTCAAAATTAATGTGAAAACTGCACTGCCATTTGCCGTTGCGCTGTAGGTGTAACTGCCGTCTGCATTTTGCGTTTCGACAATGGAGACGGTTTGCCCTTGAGATTGCAGGCCATTTAAAGGATCAGCGTTTACATCCAACTGATACTGTACGACGCCATCAGAGCCCTGAGTCGTCGTGAACTGACCTTCAACCAACGTTGGCTGTGATTGGTCAGAGCCTACCGAACTTAAGTCATCTTCATCGACGGTAAGAGCAACAACGTCGTTAATGGTTGACACATCATCAGCAATGGTTACCGGTAGAACAAGTGAACTGGTGTCACCGTCAAAGTCCGTTGCGACAATAGTGAAGTCTAGAGTTAAGCTATCGCTACCCACAGCATGATCGATTGGGCCTTCAAGACTAAATGAATAAGAACCATCAGGGTTCACTTGTAAGGTGAAGATAGCGTCCCCTTCTGCCGTTGCAGAATAGGTAAAGCTGCCATCTGAGTTGACAGTTTCCGTCAGAGAGATAGATCGACCCTGTGATTCCAACCCATTGAGTGGATCAGTGCCGCTCTCTAATTGATAACTTACAACACGGTCTGAGCCCTGAGTCGTCGTGAAACTGCCTTGCGCGAGCACAGAATCGCTTTGATCGGAGCCGATGCTTGATAAATCGTCTTCATCGACGGCCAGCGCATCAACGCCATCAATCGAAGGAACGTCATCTTGAACTTGAATGACAATTTGCGCCGCTTCTGGTGTGTTCGAACCGTCGGTAATCGAGGAGCGGTCGCCATCCGCATCTACCGCGTAAACTGGCAGTGAGAAAGTGAGCGAGTCATCGTTAGCACCCGTATGGTCGAGTTGTTCATACAAGTTGAATTGGTATTCGCCCAATGCAGGGGCATCAATCGCCACATCAAATACGGTAATACGCACGCCATCCAGCTCGATGAAGCCCTCGTAAGTACGCACGCCATTACTCTCGGATGCTAGTTCAAGTTGGACAACCTGCCCCTGAGATTGGAGTTCTCCACCAACATTAAACTCTGTAGGTTCCAACTCATAATGGTCAATGATGTCACTACCGACCGCTGTCGTGATCGACCCAGTGCCACTTGTTACTACCGCGCCTTCCTGTGAACCTTGGTCAACCCCCGCCTCGTCTAAAGACAATCCCGTCACATTTTCAATCACTGGATTATCGCCATCAAGGATGGTCATCGTAAAGGTGTTGCTTGCCGTATCTTGGTCGAAGTCGACGACTGTGGTTGGCAAAGAGAGCTCAATCGTATCTTCACCGTTTGTTTGTTCTAACGGCTTAAATTGCTCAAATTGGTAGGTACCATCAGTATTCAGACTGATGGTTAAGACGGTTTCATTCGAGCCAGCAATGGACAAGGTGATAGTGCTGCCGTCTTCAGAGAGTACCGCCTCTGTTGCCTGATTATCACTCAATAGGCCATCAAATTGACTAAGAACCTATCCCAAAAGGGATTTATTCCAAACAATGAGGCCACAAGCAAAATGCAACATGGCCTCGTAGTTTTCGATTTTCTTTTCCCAAC
>NZ_NCTH01000041.1:0-27981 GCF_002105475.1 Vibrio sp. ArtGut-C1
ACGCTTAAAAGAAAAACGCTTTACTCGTCGTCTTGGTTCATCACCAACCCGTCGCAGTTGAGGATCTCGACTGGCTTGTTCGCCTGCCAAATGATGCGACTCATGATGAGGCAATAGTTTTGCAGCACCGTTTCGCCGTTGTCGTCTTGCTGCATCCACATGCTGTTGGGGCAAACCTGACACGCGGTCGGACTGGTTGGCAACATCTTGGGTTCCAGCTCGTGAAGCACCAAGCTCTCGATCACTCTTCCGTCTGCTCGATGAAAGATACTGGCTTCGTTTGAGGTGGTGGTTTCCCTCTCTTGAGGCTCGCTCAGAAAGTCGGGTTCCGGTGCTAAGGTCATATCGTCCATAATAGGCTCTTCGTTGTTCATCTAAAAACGCTCCTTTTTGTTCGTTAGGTAAGGATTGGTATTGCTGACGCAGCTTCGGGGAACCGGCATGAATGTATTTCACTTCATGAGCGCGCTCATTCACCCACTCGTCCACCAAACGATCCACTTGCTTTTGAGTGGGTTTCTCACGCTTCAATAATCGACGCTCAATAAAGTCGGGGTGAAAACACGCGTCCGTTAAACGCACATTACGTGTGCTGCCATGTGGTTTGATTTTTAAATATTCGTCCGGCTTACCAGCTTTGCCGACAGAAACGTCACCATAGTTTGCCAACTCTTTTTTAAACGCTGACATGCTGGAAATGTTTTTTTCCTGTATGACATCAAATAACTCGGATTTTAATTCACGGTTCGCGCCTTTAAAATTATCGCCTTTATAGCGAGCGATAAGTTTCGATTGATCAACTTTAAATAGTCTTTGATTATCAAAGGGAGAAATTAAATCATGCTTATTATTAATTTTTTCTTGTATTGCATCAAAGTACTCCAAATTCGTCTTGTAAAAACCTCTAGGATTTAAATTCTTACCATCGAGCAGGTTCTTTTTTGGAATAACCACATGCACATGAGGAAAACGTTCAACCGTTTCCCCTGTGCTTTTGTCTTGATATGATTTTATTTTAGGAAGGTGTATTTCAGCATAGACATTATATTCCTCCGGCAAATACGCCGCCATAAAGTTATGCTTATATTCGTCATACACTTCACGGATTTTATCTTCACTTATATCTCGCTCGGCAAAGCTGAGCGTTATATGAAGATAATTTTCTGGTTTGTCCGTTTTCGCCATCTCTTTAATAATGGCATCCGTTAATGACAAATCACCATCAATACAAATTCGCTTATCCAATTGGTCGCGGTGCATGTCTCTGTCGGATTTCATCCCATCCCGTAAATATTCTGCGATGCCATCTTTTCCACCACGAACGCGAACTAACATTGGTCAATTCCTTTTTCAAAAGCAGACCGTAACCCAATCAATTCATTCATTATTCTGGTATAATGCTGTTCACGAATCACCTCACCTCGATACGCTTGGTTTAACCGTTTAGCTATCTGGTTGAGGTTATTTGATGCTTTATTCGCGATAAAGACCATTCGTTTTTTGGCTTCCTCTTCCTCTGAGGACTGCCCCAAATGAACGACATTATTTTTATTCGACAATATAACATGACGAAATAACGTAGCCTTTTTAGCACCCGTTATTTCGATTAATTTTTTAAATGGCGCATACTCGCTTGGCGTTAATCTTGCCTGAACATGAATAGAAGCAGATTCTTTTTCCATATATAAACTCGTAGAGTTTCTGGGGTATTAGGGGATTTTATCCCCTAAGCACTCGAATGTATACATTCGGCCGCGTGCCTATGGAAAATAAAAATGTCGAAATGACATTTTTATTTTCATACATTCACTAGTCTTTTTTCACATGTTAAGTTATAACAATCACAAGACGAGCATTTAATCATCATAGTCTAATCATACTTATATCACTGTTTTATCACAGAGAGGACTTATGTACTCAGAAGAAACGCTTAATAAGCTTATACAGGATATTAAAAATGACTTGGATAGCAAGCTAATGACTACGCAAGGTGTATTCTGCAAGTACATTTCCAAATTAATTGCGTTTAAACGAAACGGGTTTAGTTATTCAAAAATGCATGAACATGGTCAGTTCAGCATTGGTAAATCACATTTCTACAACTTAATTCATAAAGCAAAGACAAAACGTGCAGACACACAAGCCAATGCTGCAAAAGAAAATAGGACAATATCGGCGCTTGATGCATCTCATGACGAAAAAACAAAACAGAAGCAGACTCAACATGAAGTTAACCCAAAAATAATAAGTCACTTTTCTGAGGCTGACTGGAAAGCCATTGGCATTAACAACGATTACTTGATCAGTGTATTACTCGAAACTGACCTCTCTCCCGACGAAGTCAAAAGCTGGAATTGTCCCAACCAAATTCAACTGAGCACCCGGATCTCTGAATATCGACACCGAAAAATGAAAAGGAAATAATCATGTATCTTAATATTGCTGTCGTTAACAACTCAGGAAATGTGGGTAAATCCACTATCTGTGACATCCTATTAAAACCAAGACTAGAAGGTGCGCAAGTCGTCAAAGTCGAAACCATTAATTCCGATGGAACAAATGATGAAAAACTCTCCGCTGAACAATTCGAGGACATCCTTAATAAAATGGATGAGCATGACTGCTCCATCATTGATGTCGGCTCTTCCAATATCGAAAACTTCCTCTTAAAAATGCAAGAGTTTAAAAGCAGCCATGAAGATATTGACTACTTCTTAGTTCCGGTTACCCCATCCAATAAACAACAAGTCGATTCCGTCAGTACAATTGAAAATTTAATGACGCTCGGCATCGAACCAGAGCGTATTAAGGTCGTATTTAATATGGCAAACAAGAAAATGCCCGTCGAGAAAGAGTACGCGGAATTCTTACGTGGCTTACCTTCCAGTATTTCACTCGATAAACACGCTATTATTTATGAGTCAACCGTATTTGACTTACTCGCAAAAATTGACCGCCCTTTCCTTGAGGTATTAAATGACAACAGAGACTTTCGAACGCTGATCCGACAAAGTGAATCAAAAGAAGAACGTAATATCCTCTCTTTTGAACGCTCCGCCTTTCGATTAGTCAATGGATTTAATGATGAACTGGATACCGCATTTACCGCCCTTGACTTGGCGTAAGCGCGAGAAAAAACATGAGTAGTTTAGCCCAAATAACAAAAGAGCTGACGCTTGAAGAGCTTCATGAACTGCGAGAAGAAATTCTTTCACTATCTGAGGCACTCAAAACCGTTCCCAGTGAATATGATGCGTCATTTCAACAAAAGATGAATCGTGTCCTCGATATCACCAGTGAAGTGGAACACCATACCCGACAACTGCGCAATAGCATCGAGCAAGCGCAAAAAGCCTCCCATGAGTCGTTAAGTCATGAAATACGAGACATCATTCAGCAACATCATATCGACAACCAACAAATGATTGCGCGCACAATAAGTGGCTATATCCCCGTTAATAAAGGCCTCTTCTTTGCCTCCATTATCGCCGCCACTCTGATTGGCGGCGGCATAATGGGCACGGTCTTTTATTGGCTTGCATTGAGATAATGAACGCGCAACACGGCTTTTACCTACCCACAATCGGCGGGAGATTTTCCCTAGCGGTCTCCCGTTCCCTCATGTGGATAGGTAAAAGCCTCATTCATCCCTGTTGTTTAATTAAAAAATAATTACAATGAAGCCACAACCACAAAGCCCCTTCCTCCTGCTAGACCAATAACTACCTTAATGAACAGTGTACAATAATGGTTATAGTCGAATGACAAAGAAAGAATCCGCACATGCCCTCGCACTTATCCATCATGAGCATCGATTAGCAGGATAAATAATTCAATCCTTATTCGTATACGTACGTTTAAGGAAGAATATTTAAAATGGGTTTGAGAAACAAAAGGATAGAGAGAGAAGCAGAAAAGCTTTAGAATGTCGCTGGGTGCTCTTGGTTTTCTACCATGAGCAAAACCTGTTTTGTAAGTGGTAGAAAATACAAAGCCCCGAATGAACTATAAATTCAAACGAGGCAACGTATATGTATCTAGCAATACAAATATTAGCCTCTTTACCATTAGGAGGCAATGAAAAATGCCAAAAAGTAAAACCGCCTTAGCGGGATTAGTAGTGATTTGTATCACTGTGTTGGTGGGGCTATGGCTTGTCCGCGACTCACTTTGTGAGGTGCGTTACAAGGATGCACACACCGACTTTCTGGCACGCTTCGTTGTCTACGAAACAATGGTGAAGTAAGCTGGACAGAAAGAAGGGGGGACCCTTCTTTCTGATTCAGTATTGTGATGGTACTGACCACTGAGCACCCATATTCTCGATTGACTCGAAAACCGTTTAACAAGGAATAGACACAATGAATAAATCACAATTGGTTAGCCATATTGCCCGCACGGCAGACATCTCGAAAGCAAAAGCGGATGCCGCATTAAGCACTATCTTAGAAGGGATATCAGATACGCTATCAAACGGCGATGAGGTGGCATTGGTTGGTTTTGGTACATTCAAAGTCAATGAGCGCACGGCGCGTACTGGTCGTAATCCTCGTACAGGTGAAGAAATCCACATTGCCGCCGCAAAAGTACCCGCGTTCAAAGCAAGCAAAACGCTGAAAGAGGTAGTGAACTCGTAAGAAGGAGCAATGCCATGACCAAAGCATCGAGCACAAAAAAACAGAACGCAGAAAAAGCAAAGGTGGGGTGTGACGCCCAATGGAACGAAAACGTACGCTAACAAAAAACAAGCATGTCATTTAAGTCATGACACAGCCAGTGGTGACACATAGGTTATGTCATATCCTGATTTTGGGGTGGTTTTTACCAGTGATCGTAGGGTCTACCTAAAAGACATGGGTTAAATTTGACATCAAATCCTGCTATGTCATAACCTAAATGACATGATGATTAAGATCATCATGTAAATGTCATATCGAGTGAATTATGTACATATTTGGCTACCTAAGAGCATCAACATCTGATCAAAATGCAAAACGTGCTCAGAACACCTTACAAAGCTTTGTTCAGGATAAAGGCTACCGTGTGGCGGGTTGGTATATTGAGAATGAATCAGGCGCATCTTTGCAAAGGCCTGAACTTCTACGATTACTTGATGATGCAGCTGTTGGTGATGCGATCCTCATTGAGCAGATTGACCGCCTTTCACGTCTTGATGAAAAAAGTTGGTTCACATTGAAAGAAATGCTGAGCAAGAAAGCATTAAAAGTGATCAGCCTAGATTTACCGACCAGTCATATCGCTCTATCTCCTCAAGTCACCGATGAATTTACCAGCTCTATGATCAAAGCGATAAACAGCATGATGATGGACATGTTGGCAGCCATCGCTCGCAAAGATTACCAAGATCGGCGTCGCCGTCAGGCTGAGGGGATAAAAAAGGCCAAAGAGGAAGGGAAATATCGTGGCAGACAACCAAACCTCGAGCTCCACGAAAAAATCTATCAGTTGCGAGTCATCAATAAATTGAGTATTCGCGATACTGCAAAGCTAACCAATGTCTCAGACAGAACGGTCATTCGAGTGGCAAAGAGGTTAGAGCATGAACGTTTAATTGATGATAAGACATATTGATTTTTGTCACTGCCAAAATGAGCGTTTTGATAGTGAAGTTGCCTATTCAATATATGACCAATATGACGCACCAAGAAAAATCGCTATGATTTCATACTCTTTATTCGACAATGTGAGCAAATCATGAGCAGAAATCCTCCACCGAGAGGTCGAAACTATCCATTCGCACAGCGCGGTAGTGCTTTTTGGGAAAAGTGTCACGTCACATTCGATCAAGCCGTTGATATGTTTTATGACCAAACCGCTATGCAGCAACATTTAGGGCATGATCCTATTGTGAATTCATTGGTGTACAAAAGAGTTACATATCCCACTATTTTTGATGCTCAAAGAGCATACACACAGGATCAAAATGCCTTTTATCAAAAGAAAGAGCAGGAACAGCTCGCGCTTGAAGCAAGAGGCATCAAGGCATTTAAGAACATGAATGATGCGATCCGTAGTCGTTTAAATCCTACGGAGGATGGGTTAGCTAATCCACTTGAGCGTCCGTTAAAACCGATGGGTGAAGTATCAAAGGGGATATTTGAACAGTTTACTAGCGAACTCGCTCATGCGCCGTCTGGTCGAAGTGCAGAGATAGCCTCCGTTCAACCCTATTCTCCAGTTAACGACCCTTATAGCTCAGAGCCTTTGTTATATAGCCAAACTCAAACGGTTGAAAAAGTATTAAGTGATTCTCTTGCTTTAGAGTGTTCTCTGGAAGACGAAATGGCTAAGAACATGCAGCATGTGCTTATCACGGATTTAGAAGATGCGCACAAGATATTGCATAACGTTTGGATCGATTCTGGTAAAGACGTTGCAGCTCTTGCTGCGAGTATTAATACAGCAAAATCATGGTTCAACCACACAGAGCCGATGTTTGACGCTGCGTCTATTGCTAAGCAATTCGGGGATATGAACATTAAGGCGGATCTTGTTGAGAGCAGAGGAAAAATCTTTGTCGCATTCAATGGGACAGATCTGAACGGGAAAGCACTCAAACATGCGCTTGTAAATGGCACTCGTGTCAACATGAATGGAAAAAAATACCCGCTGAACTCATTTAAAGCAATGCAAACTGGTTTTAGCCCGAAATCTAGGGCTGCAAACTTTAAAGGTGCAGGAGTTTTAACGTTTGTAGTATCGGCAAGTATTGCTACCAGTGACCTAGTATTCAAAGATGATTACCACCTAGTGGATTGGTTTGGGAATGTTGGCTCTGACATGTTTAAAGCGCTAGTTCAATTTGGGGCAGGTGAAGCTATTTTGTGGGGAGTTGTTGCTGCTTCCGGTTATGTACTTGTTGGTGCTATTGCCGTGGCTGTTACTTATGGAATTATTGAATGGGCTTGGGGTGAATATAATATCGCTAACTCAATAGTTGAGGTGTTAGAAGATGCTGTCGAAAACTAAAGTTAGATGTGCGGCAGTTCTTAGCTTTCTGCTTGTTCCATTGTGGTTTTGGGTTAGTGTTGGAGTCTTTCAAGATTATATTGATCTATTGAATCGAGAAGAAATGGTACAACTTTCAGTTATTACGTTATGGGTTCCTGTTGGAGGCTTTGGTGCTATTTTGTTCATTGCGATTTTTTCTGGAGTTGCTTTAGTTACGGGAAAGACTGCAAGATTAGTTATCGGTGAACGATGGACTCCAGTGGTCAACAAAACAACTCTTTATTTTGCATTGGCAGGCGTAGCATTTGCTGCTGGATGGACATATCACTCTATCGATTTGTTAGAAAAATATGGGTATGTGTACAGCCGAGATTTAACAAGAATCACTCCAACAGGAATACATCTTATGTACGTGAAAGGTCGATGATTTAGTCACAATGTTTGAATTTTAAAAGGCTCCTTCGGGAGTCTTTTTATTCGCTACTACTCTTCGTAATCCCTTGTAACTAAAGGCCTGAGAGCCAACTTTGGACTTTTCGCTGAAATGGGCACAAACCCCCAAAATGGATACCTCACTCCCCATCATTACAATAAAGGGGAATAACCAAGATTTCGAACGATGGGAACACCCATGTTTGGTCGTTGCTTGAATTACGGACAAACACTGAGAGGTTATCTATTTTGAATATCTCTTTCTTCTTTACCAATAGTGTGAGCGTTGAGATAGTTCTCAATAGATTTTCGGCTCACGAATGATTCAATAACCGTTCGTTGAGCTGGTTGAAAAAAGTCACGCTCAATGAGACTCGATAATAGTCTGAGTTCGTCATCCGTAGCAGTTTGGTTCAGAGCATGGTTAATGCTACAATTCACTTGCATCTTAATTTTCTCCAATGGATTGGATGCTCCCTCTCAACAAGTAGTTTGACGGCTTTTGTTGAGAGGGCACTTTATCATTCTTTCATTCTTTCATTCTTTCATTCTTTCATTCTTTCATTCTCGTAGAGTTTTAAGAAAAACTCTTTTAAAGACAAGCCTCTTTCCGCAGCAAAAGACTTAATTTCAATATGCTTATCTGGTGTAACTTTAAACTGAATGTTTTTCGTTTCTTCTGAACTAGAAGCTCTGCTGCTTGCTGGAGTCTCTGTAACACTTTGCGTAAGTGCTTGTGGTGGTGCAATTTTGACTTTTGTTTTATTCATATACAACCCTCATTAAATCATTAAATCATTAAATCAACAATTTCTTGAACAACGCTACTTGTCAAAGAGTTCAAAGATGGATAACGAGTTTCAGTAACAGATAAGCCTTGGTCTTGTGCTGCTGAATATCCAGCCTTGAATGGAATAACGTTATCGCACACTGAAAAACCCCAGGCTTTAATAGTTTCAAGAGCATTAGTAGCTTCGGCGCTTGTCGTCGCTTTATTGACAACAAATAGAATTTTATCGTTACTTACTCCGTTCATTTTTAAGTCATTTGCAAGATTCAACTGGGGCTCCAGATCATCTAATGAAGTGCCAGTAGGGAGAACGACTAAAGATGATGATTTAGCGATCAAGATGGAATCTTGATCGGCTGCCGGACGACCATCAATAATTAAAATATTATAAAGACTTTCATTTTTTAATGCGGTGTCCACTCGTCGATGAGAAGAGGATGATATTGCAGGTTCAATATTCTTTACATCACGCCTAGCAGTCCATTTGCCACATGTTTGTTGTTGCCAATCCATATCAGCTAAATGAACCGACCAATCATTTTCAGCAAAAGCAACTGCAACTGCGCGAGCTAACGTACTTTTTGTAACGCCACCTTTCTGACTGATAAAGCTAATAATCATAATCACACCCACTCAAGTTTCATTCTTTCATGCTTTAATGTTTTCAATAAAATTAAGATCATCTTCGATGGAACAAATGTCTGCGCAATAAAGCATCATACGCCACACTCCTAAATCAATTCCTCGATGCTCAGATTTACTTTCGTCAGTTTCCCACTTACGAACGTGACTACACCCTTTAGAGGTAACACGCTTTCCTGCTAAGCGACCTAAATCAGCCTGAGAAAAGCCAAGGATTTTCCTCAACTCCTTAACCTCAGAAGCCAATGGACGCTTAAAATTGGGATGAGATAAAGGAAGAGAACAAGCTTTATTCTTAAAAGCGTCCTTTGTAGTTGGAGTTACTGTAGAAAAATAATTCGGATATCTTTCGCTCATATCAATACCTTATAATTAAAGGTGAGTGATAAACACTCACCTTGAGTTAAATCTCTATAACCAACCACGCTCCACAAAAGAAACTTGCTCCCCCATACCCACAACAATGTGATCGAGAACAGGAACATCAATTAAAGCCAAAGCATCACACAAACGCCTTGTTATTCTTCTATCTGAATTCGATGGTTCAGCAACACCTGATGGGTGGTTATGTACTAACAACACTGAAGCGGCACCTTTCAACACGCACTCTTTTACAACTTCACGAGGATAAACTGAAGCTTGGTCAAGCGTACCAACAAAAAGAGTTGTGCATTCAATCAATCGGTTTTGTTTATCCAAAAGAAGTAAAGAGAAATGTTCGCGTTGTAAATGTGAAAATTGGACGCTGCAATACTCCTTGACCATCGCTGGGGAGGTGAATGCATCAACAGTTTTAATTTTTGACTCAATAATGCTTTTAGCGTGAGCTAAGATTTCTTTTTCTTCCAAAGTAAACATGAAAATCTATTCCGTTTTAATGGTCATGGAGGATTCCCGACCTTCAAAAAGATTATACCGCCACACAGTGGTGGGGTCAACAGATTAATGAAAGAATGAATTTATTAATTCATTCTTTCATAAAACCTTTAGATACAATAACTTAACTCTCTAAACGTACACTTTCGTTCCGTTGGACCTCAAACCCCTACGCTTACAGAAATCTTAAACATCCCGAATAGGTTCAACCATAGAACCAATAATCGCACCAGACTTTTCTTGTTGGCCTTTGATTTGGTTAATCGCATAAACTCGACACTGAAATCGGCGTAATTCTTTTGAGCTGGAGCTTGGACGTTGGATGAGTAGATACAAATTCACCAACTGATGAGGAGGGTAGGCCATAATACATACTCCCAAAAATGACGCTAGATAACTCCAACATACCACAAACATGGAAAATGTATTGGGGTAAGCACTTAAGTGTATTTTTCATGAGGAGCTTCGCGACGAATACCAGAACGCGCGAGCAAAGCGAGTAAGAAGCGACCTATCAACGCCTACTGAATTATTTTGTGTTCAACAGACTATCCGGCACAAAAGTTGCCCTCCACCCTGCTAGACCTTTATAGACACAGAGGTTCGAAGACTGTGATGACTTTACGGGGTCGTTCCACGAAATCATGCGTATAAGCTCGAAAGGTTCCTGTCGAATGACAAAAGAAAGGTTCAGCGCAGCCAGCGAGTGAACCTATTCTATTGTGTTGCTGTAATGTCAATGCTGGCTGTAGGTAACTTAGAGCGAAGCGATTGTCCTTTCTTAAATATTTATCTTTATATTTATCTATATACGAAGTCTAAATATGAAATCTTCATAAGCACGGCATGTTAATCAGGGGCATTCTTAGGGTAAATTCTTATCCTATTTTCTTGCACTACCTTTTGTGTGAATAAACCAATGAAATAGCAAAAACGATGAAAACCACGAGAAAACGTTAAAATGAAATGGTAACAATGGATGAAGAGGAAGGAGATTTATTGATTTATATCACATTTAATTTTCTATGGGTGTGCAGAGTCCTCCGCTTGCGCGGATGCACCTAACATCTAATGAGGAGTAAAGGCAGGAGTCAGGTTAAACGCCTGAAAAATGGAAGCAGTGGCCTCAGCATAGCCATCTAACTTCTTACCGTTGTAAATCTCTTGTACTTGCTTGGCGATATTTCGGAATGACAACCACTTGAAATGCAATCCTTTGCTCTCCTGACGCTTTCTGGTCGCAAGGATAAGCTCTACAATGTTGGGATAGCGAACGACTTTTAGGTCGGCAAAGAAACGCTCGGTAAGCTGTTTGTAAGCAGGCGCACTGCGAACCGTCCCCTCTTCTTCGTTGACATTCACGTTGATGCGCTCGCAATGAAGATAGCCAGCTCGACGTAAATATTTTAATGCTTTCGCAAACGACTTTGGCGAAATGAATTCACCAAACCGCAAAGCGTAATCTTCTTGAACTTGATCCCAACTAATTGTTTGAATACCCGCTTCGGTCGGCTCACCGATACGACCACCAATCAAATCCGTATTCACTAAGATACACGCCAGAACACGCGCGATGTTTATCCGACATTGAATATTGTTCACGCCGTCACCTCCCCAAGCATATAAGGCAGGAAAACGCTTTTTATTCGTGATCAATTCTTCACACGCTTTCAAGATGCGCGCAAATTCTTGAGGTAGAGTTTCTATCACTCCATCACGGCGCAAACGACGAGATCGAAATGCAATCACAAAGGGAGTTTTTGGCTTTTTGGCATTTTCAGCCGCGACCGCCGCTTTGTGTAACGCGACCAATTCAAACTTACGCGCTTTACGGCGAGCACGATACGCGGCTTCCGTAGCGGCTTTCTGTTGCGCAGGTGTGTGTGTGTTTTGCTCAGCAATTTGCATCAGACACACCCTCCAAGTCATAACCAAAACGGACATCATGAAGATCGCCATTTGTAATAGTGGTCATTACTTGAGTTCTGAGTCTGATTGGGTTGTGCGCTTTTGGCGCGGATTGATGAGTGTTCATTTTTATGATTCCGCTAGATTTTTAGGGTTGTTTGGGTTGAGAGTCCAAACAATGAGCCCTTAAAATATCGAAGAACTCTTTAAAGATCAATCATTAAATTTCAGATACAAAAAAGCCGCTCACTAGCGGGCGAACGGCTCTTTGCGAATGCTATGTAGTCAGGATCTCACCCCCAACACATTCTAATCTGTAAAATACACTACATAGAAAACTATGTAGTAGTGCGCTATGTGGTGCACTTTAGATAACAGATTTAGTATAACTATACTACAGCTCACGCTTAACATGGAAGTAAAATCTAGTTTAATTTAGTAGAAAAATAAACCACTTGTCCAATTATTTTTAACTTACTCATTTCATCAAAGCGATATAGTTCATCAGCATAATTATTATTATAACTTTTAACTCTAATTAATTGTTTTTCATAAGAAAAAATCTTTATCCGTAATGTGTCGTCTTGACAAAAAACATACATTTTTCCATCTATAATATCAGTCTTACTAGTATCAACTACGATTAATGATCCATGCTTTAAAACAGGTTCCATTGAGTCACCAGTAGCTAATATACAAAACAAACACTTAAAGTTGCTATTAGGCGGTAGATCTTCAATATGCACATACTTAAAAGTCTCATCATTATTAATGAATCCATGCCCTGCAGATGCCCTTACATTGGTATAAAAAGGAATCATTTTTAGTTCATTACATTTACTTATATAGCTCTTGTCAGCTTCTTCATTAATTGTTGAATTCTCAATATCATAAACAGAAACATTAAGCTCTTGAGATAACTTTAATAAATTACCTCTCTTAGGATAGGACTTCCCTATCTCCCAATTAGAAATTGTTGATTTGGTGACACCTATAGCATCACCTAGGGATTCTTGGCTTATTCCTAATGACTCTCTATACCTTTTTATATTAATACCAGTAATGCTCTTGCTCATAATGTTTTGGATTATCTTAAAGGTTTTTACTGGTAATGATTCTCGCCCAAACAAATGTAGAATTAAGTAAACAAAAACTAAACGAAACTTTACAAGCCGTTTTTGATGGTTTATTATCCAACCGTTTACTGATCATAAGATCAGTGTTTCAACACTGTGAATATGCATCTCGCTCTTTGTCAATTTGCGCCACTGGCTGAACGTTCGCCGCTATCGCGCTCGTCGTGAGACGACATGATACGGAACTCAGAGCGTTCAACGAGAGAAGCCCGCAATATTCTCTCAATCACACCCTATCGCAAAGCGGCGAGGCTGGGCGTTGTTCATAAGCCGGAACAACTTAACGTGTGTTGGCTTTCATCCTTTATTTTTAGTTTGTGAAGGGAAGCTCCTATGATTGGTAAAGTACGTTGCTTAAAAACAAAGCACAGAAACAAGAAGCTCTGCGCAAGAGCTCCAAGAGCAAAAACGGAGCGAGCATTAACTCGTGCTCCTCGACACAGTGACCCCCTCAAACATTTGGGCTTTTACGCCCCACCTGATACGACATTGAGGTAATGAAATGCCCCAAAAAACTGACAAAAAGACAAAGGGAATTTGGTTTGAGATTGATGAAGAAACCAACCGACTGCTCACGACTTCCGCAAAAGTCAACAAACGAAGCAAGAAGCAAGAAGCCAGTTTTCGTTTAAGCGATCACCTCAAAAAATTCGATAAACACTTCAATCCCTGCACGTAAGTGCCTTTTTTTAACTTCAAAAATCCTATTGCCCACAAAAAGGAGGATAAATGAGTCATGAATCTTTATCGTCCATCAACATATTGCTGGATGAGTTCAGCGCGCAAGCGTTAGAGAATGCTGCCGCATTATCTTTTCGAACACTCAGAAAAGAAGCCTCGTTACGGGTGATTGACCATATCAACCGTTTTGAACAGCCGTGCTGCACGACCGTAGGCCGTATGTGTCGAGAGGTAAAAATCTATGTACCTTTTGCTCTGAAAACAAAAATCTCTCCATTCTTGTATCGAGAACAGTATCGGATCAAAACATACAGTGACGAATGCTCAAGGCGCTTAAAAGACCACCTGCTTCGTTATCCGACCATCTCGGCCGTCGGCGTCGTTCAGGAGCGAAAACATGCTTCTTGAGCTGAGTGCGCTTATCCCTCTGCTTAACACCTGCCAGTCTCAAGTCGATGCCAGTATCTTAAAACGTCTTATCGACAATGAAAGTTCTCGCAACCCCTACGCTATCGCCGTCGTCGGGGCAAACGCTATTAATCAACCCAATACCCTTGAAGACGCTATCCAAATTGCCACGGATTTGGACAAAGACGGCTTTAATTACAGCTTGGGCTTAATGCAAATCAACAAGAAGAACTTTCCAGCCTATGGGCTGACCATCGAACGAGCGTTTGATGCTTGCACCAATATTGAGGTCGGCGCAGACATTTACGCCAAGTGTTACCAGCGCGCAAAACAACAATCACCCAACAAGCCTCATCCCCAACTTCTGGATGATGCGGCGTCTTGTTATTACTCCGGTAACTTTTCAAGGGGGTACAAAGAAGAAGGCAAGCAAGGCATGAGCTACGTCGAAAAATTCAACCGCGCCGATAAGCTGCCAACCCAAATCATCTCTGAATCTTACGACTCACACCCTGAGTCCTCAATACCCAACCCACCCAAGCAAGCCCACTCATGGGACGTGTTTGGGGACTTTTCATATTAATCAAAGCACAAGGAAAATTTTTATGTCCATTTTTCAATCTACAAAGCCAGCCCTACGCCGTGTTCACGCCTCTTTTTGGGCACTGCTCGCCTTCACGTTAAGTCGTCCAGCGCTGGCAGCTGGCGGTTTACAAGAGGCCAACAACTGGGTCGATGAAATCACGACCTGGGCGTACACCTTTTTAGGCTCGGCCGTTCTGCTTTACTGCGTTTACTTGGTCATCATGGCGCTGCTTGAGAAAAAACAGTGGGGCGACGTCTTTGTCGGCATGGGTAAAACTGCGGCCGCCGGCGGCATCATTGTGGCGGCGACTTACGCTTGGTCAATTTGGGGCAGTTAATCATGACGACTGAAACGCGAGACCAATACGCCAGTTATCAATCATTGGCAAGAAAACCGCTCGTCGCTGGCATTCCTGTGATTGCGTTGGTTATCGGCTGCGGATTGATGCTCTTAACGGGCTTTCTCGGACTCGCTTTCTTCGGGGCAAAAGGGCTGGTTTTACCAGCCCTGATTGCATTAGTGCTGCTTTATATCCGCATTCGCAGCATGGAAGACAGCCGAGCTATTGAAGAAATGAAGTGGGAGGCGAAAGGCTTCCTCACTCGATTGCGCTGCCAATCGAGCATGATTTCTTTTACGTCCATTGATGACCACCCCATTCGGAGAAAACAGCATGTCAGTGAATGGCTTAAAAACAATACCCCTGACTAATCAGCTTCCGGCTTATGGGTATCCGATTAACCGCACCATGATTGCCCTTGATGATTCAAAACTCATGGCAACTTTGGTGCTGAGTGGTATCCCGTTTGAGTCTGAATCAAGCGCTACGCTCAAGCAAGCGTTTGAGCTGGTTAAAAACATTCTCAATACCTTGGCGCGCAAACACGGCAGTAAACTGGCGGTTTGGACACACATCGTCAAACGCAAAGAGCAATTTCAGGCGCACTACCGCTTTGAGAGTGACTTCATGCAGCGCTTTGCTGACCGCTATCTGCAAGATTTTTCCGGTGAAGATTTTTACAGCGTGCGCTATTACCTCACTTTCGTGTTGGATTACAAAGGCACCCTGTCCGACGGTGAGGACGCCTTACGTGATATTCTCAACACCGCGATTGCCGCACTCAAACGTTTTGATTGTCACGCCTTAACGGTCAACGAACACCAACGCTGCGAGAATATCGAGTTCCTTTCCTACTTACTGAACTACAACGACCAACCCAAGCCATTAGTGGCACAAAAGGTGCGTGATTATATCGGCCACAGTGACTGGCACTTTGGACACGATATGGTAGAAGTGCGCAACGCCAATAACGAAAGCCAAAAGTTCGCCACCTTCTTTGAGTTGGATGCGTTCCCTATCGCAACAGAGCTAGGAATGTGGGATTTCATCTTAAATCAGCCATGCGAGTTCATTCTCACGCAGTCGATGATTTTGATGCAAGGTCTCCAAGCGCAAAAGCTGATAGACAAGCAAATCAACCAAATCGCTTCCAGTGATAATGCCGAGCACGAACTAGACGAATTGCAACAAGCGCGTGATTACGTGGCCTCTGAGGTCATTACGTTTGGTGACTATCACGCATCCTTGGTGGTGTTGGGTGATTCCCCTGATAGAGTCATGAGTGACAGCGCCGATTTAAACGGCCAGTTCTTGGCAAAAGGCACGGTATTAAAACGCGCCAACCTCAAGTCGCCCTTTACTTTCTTGAGTACCTTGCCCGCGTCCAAAACGCGCATCAAGCCAGCGCCCAAAACCGTGACCAATCTGGCCTGTACGTGGTCATTGCACAACTACTCAACAGGGAAAGCCAGCGGTAATCCAGTCGGCGACGGAAGCGCGATTATTCCCCTGAAAACGCTCTCGAACTCTTTGTTCTACTTTAACTGCCACGCCTCTGAAATCGGCAAGGACGTCACGGGCGAAAAATACGCTGGTCATACGATGATACTCGGAGCATCCGGCTCGGGTAAGACCACCTTTGAGGCCACCTTAACCGGATTTTTCACTCGATTTAATCAGCACATTTTTTGTATTGATTATAAGCGCTCGACCGAGCTGTTCATTCGGGCATTTAACGGGGAGTATTTCTCCATCAAAGAGGGGGAAGATACCGGCATTAACCCGTTCCAACTGGAAAACACCCCAAAATTGGTGAGCTTTTTAAACCGCTTGGTCTGCCGATTGGCACAAGACCAACAAGGCAGTATCAGCGCCCAAGATGAAAAAGAAATCAAAGATGCGATAGACAGTGTGATGCACTTTGATGCGCCCATGCGCAGCCTCAGTATGATGCTGCAATCTATCCAAAGCCCTGACTTACGCATGAGGCTCAGCAAGTGGTGTCGCAGTGAAAACGGCAAGCTGGCGTGGTGTTTGGACTCGCCTCACAACCAGTTCAACCCAAGTCACATGCATCGAGTGGGGTTTGACTCTACGTTATTGCTTGAGAAGGACTCGGGCGGTGAGGTTCACCCTGCCAGTGAGCCTGTCTTAGCGTGCTTATTCTTTTTAAAAGAACTAATGCAAGAATCTGGGCACTTACTGCAAACCATTGTGGAAGAGTTCTGGATGCCAGCCAACTTCCCACTGACGCAAGCGGTCATGAAGCGCGCCTTAAAAACCGGACGCTTAATGAACGAGTTCATGGTGCTGTCCTCACAATCGCCCGAAGACGCGATTTTGTGTGACATTTTTCCGGCGATAGTGCAACAAACCGCCACCAAAGTGTACTTGCCCAACCCTGATGCGGAATACGACGCTTACCAAAAGTGTAACCTGACCCAAGGCGAGTTTAACAAGCTCAAAGCCTTGGATAAGCAAAGCCGTACCATGCTGGTCAAGCAATCCAACACCAGTTGTTTTGCCAAGCTGGACTTGGGCGGATTTGATGAGTTTCTACCCATTATTTCGGGCACCACCGATGACATTACGCTGTGTGAAGCCATTCGCGCTGAGGTGGGTAACCACCCTGACCACTGGATACCCGAACTACTCAAAAGGAGATAACGCATGTTTCGACGCACTACGCTCGCGCTGAGCCTTGCCCTGACGTTGAGCGCCCCGACTTATGCCTCTGGTATTCCAGTGGTGGATGTCGCTGGCATTGCACAAATGATCACCGACAGCGCCACACGCGCCCAAGAGTTTTCACAGTCAATATCGGAAGCGAGAAATCGCCTGAATCAACTCAAAAGCCAAGCTCAACATTATAAGTCGATGGTCGAAGGGCATTACGGGTTTGAGGAAATTCTGAGTGACCCCAACCTCAATGATGCGATTGATTTAAGTGCTTATAGTGATCTATACGACGCTATTGATGATGTGTCGGATTTACGAGAAGAGTTTGGGTTGTATTCTGACAATCCGGTCACTCAGCGACGCTATGATATGCAACTGAAACAACTCAAGTTTCAGGAAACGCTCTACGAGCGAAGTGCAAAGCGTCAAGAACGCATGAGTCGTTTACTCAGTCAATTTGGCACTGCCACCACACCGGCAGCGAAAGAGGATTTGGGTAACGCCATTAACTTTGAGAAAACGTTGATGGAGAACGAGCAAGACATGATGACGGCGATGTCAGAGATGCTTGAGCGTCAAAAGCAACTTGAGATAAGTCAAAGAGCAAGAGCAAGTATTAAGCATTTACTGAGAAAACCTGACCAATAAACGAGGAAATCACGATGAAAAAATTATCAACTCTCTGTTTTTTTTCTTTAATACTTTTAGGTTGTAGTCAAGAGAAAACCAAAACGGTTGAATACTATCAAAAACATGAGCAAGAACGCATAGAAAAAGTCGAAGAATGTAAAAATGATGCGGCAAAAGCTAAGGAGAGCAATTGTCAAAATGCTATTAGCGCCGATGCGAAAGAAGACCTTAAAAACCTACTAAGAAGGTAGCGTCTATGTTCAATGAACTTTTTCAATTAATAGATACTCTCGTCTTGAATAATATTTCAAATCTTGTCGGAGTATTTTCAAACACGATCACGCCTCTTATTGGGGCGTGTGTTGTTTTGTACGCTCTCTATCTTGCTTGGCAATCTCTTTACGACGCTGAAAACATGATGATCATGGAGTCGATGAAATTCATCGGCTCTTTGGCGCTCTGCACTACGATAGCTTTCAGCACATCATGGTATTTGAAGAGTATAGTTCCCATGATCCTTTATAGTGGAGATGAAATAGCGAGTATCTTGCTAGGTAGTTCTGGCGTAGGTGCTGTCCAACACATGTTTGATAGCATATTTGATCTTGTAGAAAAGACTTACGACTCAATAGATATTGATGTTCTGAATGGAGATTCATGGTTAAGCGCCATTATGAAACTTATAATATGCGGACTCATCACCGTGGGAGGATTGGTTTTTATTGCGATTGCTACTGCTTATTTGATGGTTGCGAAAATCATGGTGGGATTTCTACTCATTATTGGACCATTATTCATTATGTTCGCGTTTTTCCCATCAACACGAAGCATGTTCCAATCGTGGACAGGTCAGTGTTTGAACTACACTCTGCTATCCATTCTGTTTCCAGTGGCGTTCAATATGTTCAATGTCGCGATAAAAACAGTCGTTCTTGATAACGATGTCAGCTTGTTTGTGGCTTGTCTTATTTTTGTCTGTTTTTTCGTTTTCTGTGTCTTATCAGTTCAAATTCCTACATTCTGTTCTTCCATTACTGGTGGTGTCGGCATCAACGGCCTAGTGGGTAATATGGGCGCAGGCGCACGAACTATGGGCGCGGCTGGTAAAGCGGCTGGGAAATACAGTGGCGCAAACGCAGCCGGTCGATGGGCTGGTAACAAAGCAAGAACTGGTGCTAAGAACCTACTCGATAAAGCCAAAAACAACATTAAGCCAGGGTGAGAATGATGTTAGTCAATGCAATAGAACTTACCAGAAAGGTAAAACGTTGGTGGGGAAAGTGTTTGATGATAATGGAGTTAATGTTTTCCTTTTTGATATTAATTGGCTCTATTTTGTCTGTGATGCTCTTGCCTCTTGTCGAGCTGTCCTTCGGCTTAGTCGTGAGCGCTGTTGGTCTCTTGGTAATAGGCATTTTACAGTGGCGTTGGAGAGCCGCAATTTGGCCGTCTATCCGAAAACATCAACGCACCCTTGAGCAGACTGACCTCTCAGCCTAGTTCAACCCCTTAACACTGAACTCTTCTTTCTGCCGCATTCATGCGGTTTTTTTGTACCAGAAAAAGTAACCTGAATGCGGCGATATGAAAGAGAAATTAGGTTGGAAACTTGATTATTGCTAAATAACTTCCCAAATTAATCTTCCAATGATGAACACTATCCCACAAAACAAGCATGTTAAGATTATTTTTCTAATCCATTTTGTAAATACAGCTAACAAACCGCCAGATAAGAGAGAGCAAAAAACAACAATAGAAAATCGCAACCATTTAGGTAGGTCAATCTCAAGCAAAATTTGGTTTGAGATAATGCCAGTCAAAATACACCCTATTAAAAACAAGCCTAAAGCCCAACTAGCAAGACGTTCATCTTCATATTCACTTTCAGAAAGAAATTTATCTCCGACTCTGTATCTAGCCATTCAGAACTCCTTAATTAACCTAAACCAGCTTTTAGATATAGCGTAAAGCTGGCCTCTCCTTATACGGAAAAGTATTATGCAACAAATTCTCATTAATCTCATGGCAATATTATCATTTCCAGCTTGCTATTCTGTCCCGCCGCCGCGAAAAGGCGACATGCGTACCGTCACCAAGAACGAACATTAAGGATAGAAAAATGAAAACCTCACCATTACACGTCGGATTGGGCTCCCAGCTCACTGAGGAGCAAGAAAAAAGTTGGGAGCAATGGGTCAATACCACTTTTCCTGATGACTCCCCGCGTTTTGAGTTAATTTATAATGATTCGCCAATTTACATTGATATGTTAACGCTGCTTCAATGTTTAAAAATTGCCGAACATACGCACCATATCCCGCCCATCGATGGGGAATGGTGGGTGAACATCATTAAGCAATACCCTGTGGAGATACATTTAGATGGACGTATTCAAGCTCAGAGTGAGTGACATTCACGGGATCATGATAAGTCGTGAAAATTTTGAACACGAAAAATTGCATCTCGCGGTTTGTCCAGTATGCGATAACACAATCACCATTGTAGGTCTCCACTCAAGTGATACTGAGGTCAACAAAGAGAATGGAGAAGTACAAACGTCTCACGGTAGACATTACCTTTACAAGCAACTGGATAGTCTTGGAATATTACCCTAGTTCAACCCCTTAACACTGAACTCTTCTTTCTGCCGCATTCTGCGGTTTTTTTGTATCTAAAAGGACACCCAATGAAAACACTCACTCTTTGCTTGGTGGTGTGCTTTGCCGTGGGCTGCACAGCAACCCCACCGCCACCGCCAGAGCCAAAAGGCGACATGCGCGCCGTTAACCCTCCCAAGGTCAACCTTGCCACTCTCTACACGCAATAAGGAAACCCAATGAATGCCATTGATAGCGCCTTGGAGGACAACAAAACCAAGGCTGAAAAAAAAGTCACCGCCAAACACCACAAACAAGCCGACTTATTCCTTGAGGAAATCAAACAATTTGAGCAAGACCGCATCGAGCTGGCGAAATCGTCACGCAATACCGCTTGGAAAGTGGCGGCGGCCTCGTGCGTCATTGCCGTACTGCTTTCTATTGCCGTAGTGGTCATGATGCCCCTCAAAACCGTCGATTATCGCTTGTTGACCGTCAACCCTGATACGGGCATGACGGAGATTGTGCAACCGCTCGCGGATGCTAAGCGTATCACCTACGGCGAGGCGTTAGATAAGCACTGGCTAAGCCGTTACATTGTCACTAGAGGCACTTACCAATGGCAAACCGTGCAAGATGCTTACGACTACATCAAACTCACCAGTCGCCAAGACGTATTCAGCGCTTATAACACCGCCCTGCGTGCCAAGAACTCGCCGCTGGAAGTGTTTAAGGAGTACAAAAAAATCCGCATGGAAGACGTCGCGATTTCATTTCTGCCCACGCAACAAAATCAAGTACTAGCGCAAGTGTCTTTTACTCGCGTGGTGGTCAATAACGATGATACGCCCGACCCGAGCTATGAGCCGACCAAGTGGAGTGCCACGGTCACGTTTGATTACCTTAAAGACATTAAAACCGACGCTGAGCGCATACTCAATCCGCTTGGCTTTCAAGTCACCAGTTACCGAGAAGATAGGGTGATCCAATGATGAAACCACTGATAGTATCACTGGCTTGCGTCGTTGCCTTTTCCAGTCAAGCCTTAACCCTGCCGACCTACCAAGGCAAAGACCAACGTATTGTCTACGCCAAGTACGACCCCAGCGATGTGATTGCCATTCGCACCAAAGTGGGTATCGCCACGTTAATCCAACTGGATAAGAACGAAACCATTTCAGGGGAGCATTCCGGCTTAGGCATGGGAGATGCCGCCGCTTGGGGATTTAACGTGCGCGGCAACAACATTTTCTTTAAACCGCAAGCTGAGCAACCGAACACCAACTTAACCATCGTCAGTGACACAGGGCGTACCTACGCCTTTGAACTCTTTACCAGTAAGCGGCCTTTCTATGTGGTCAAGATGCAGTACCCAACCCCGAAAAAGGCCAATACGCAAGCCGCCAAGGCGCCGTGCACAAACGGCAAGTACAACTTCCGTTACGCCAAGTGGGGGGATGATGAGCTTGCGCCGGAATACGCATGGGATGATGGCCGCTTTACCTGCATGAAGTTTTCAAAAAATGCCGAGCTGCCGGTGATTTACCAAATCAACGCCGATGGTAAAGAATCGCTGGTCAATTACCACATTGAGCGAGATACCGTGGTGATACATTCTGTCGCCGACGAATACCGTTTGCGTCTCGGTCAACGCGTGCTCGGTATTCACTCCCACTTTGTTGAGTTTGCCGGTTACAACCAAAAAGCCAGCAGCATTCAAGCCACTCGCGTGATTAAGGAAGCCGAATAATGGACGACAATAACACCATTCCTAGCGCCTACGAAAAATCAAACCTTGACCGTGGTGAGGTCTTGGTTCAGGGGCGTAGCAAGAAAAAGAAAGCCGCGCTCGCGATTATTATTCTGTTGATCGCCCTCCTCGTGGTCGTGGTCGGGGTGTTTCTCGCGGTTAAGCAATTCAATCCGGAGGAAGAAGCCCCTACCGACACCTCATCAACAATCGAGCTCGGAGAAGTGTCTGGCGTCGAAAAAGGCACCGTCGGCAATGATTCGGCATGGTTTGATGAGTTAAAGCGCAAACGCCAGAAAGAAAAAGAGGCCGAGGCGCGAGCATTAGCGCGTGAAAAACAGCGCCAACTCGAACAAGCACGTGCGCAAGCTGAGCAGGAAAAACCCGTTGTTGTGCCAACCAACGATGTGCCCCCTCCCGAGGTGCCAGCCCCCACTCCACGTGTTAATACCACCGCCAAGCGCGATAAAAACGCGCCACCCACGCCTCATGAGCGACGGTTAATGAGCGGCATCATGGTGCAAAGTGGCGACGCAACAGGCAATCAGTCCGCGCCCTCTGCACCGCCGTCTCACGACAGTAGCTACGATGCGCCGACCTTTGCCAAAGGAAGCGCCACCAAACGCGCCTCAGGGGAGTTGGACTTCTTACTCAAACACGGCTCTATCATTCCCTGCGCCCTGTACAGTCAAATCATTTCCGACTACCAAGGCATTGTGATGTGTCGTGTGACCCAAGATGTCTACAGTGCCAATGGCAAAGCGTTATTAGTAGAGCGTGGCTCACTCTTAACTGGCTCTCAAAATGTCGAACTAGAGCCTGGGAAAACACGCGTCTTCACCACATGGGCTGACATCGAAACCCCGAACGGTATTTCCGTACGCATTGATTCGCTTGGGGCTGGTCGTCTAGGGGCAAGCGGTAATGAAGCGTGGATAGACAACCACTTCAAACAACGTTTTGGTGGGGCTATCTTACTCTCGTTCCTCGATGATGCGTTTGGGGCACTCGCCAATAAAGCCGCCTCCTCATCTAACGGCGATATTACGTTTGATAGCTCAACAGAGAATGCCAGCAACATGGCAGAGAAAGCACTGGAAAGCACCATAAATATAGCGCCAACCGGCTATACACAAATCGGGCAACGCATTAACATCATCGTGGCGCGCGACATCGACATGTCGAGCGTGTACCGCTTTGAATAACGGCACTTGGCTGGTCTGAGGGTTTTACATGTCGGTATGTAAAATTTTAGCACCCGACAGGCCAGCCACTTTACCCGCCACTTCGTTTGTTTAATTTTTATCCACAAAAACAGTGGGTAACTGAGTTTGTAACTCGCTCTATTCAAGGAAAAACAACAAGTTAATCACCCCAAGCCAAGGAACTGTAGCTTTCCTGAATAATACAGGTCACCGAATAACATTAACGTTAAAATCAGCCCTCCGAGCTCTAATAACCAAGAGTCCATTGAATGTACTGCTGTGCCACACTCTTCACATTGGTCAAATGCACGCTTATGAATGGCACCACAGTGATAACACTTAAAGGTTCGACGATACATTAACTATTCACAAAAAAAACATTTAAAAAATATTATGCGTTGTTCTATCGCTCAAAGATATCCTCATTAATAAAAAGGACACTCGTCATGGAAATTATTTCAGAATTTGATATCGAACTGGCGATGCGCATCAAGGTACTTACCCCTTTCACGCTTGCTCATGCGTCACCGGAGTTCATTGCCTATTGGCTCGCGGTCACGCGAGAAGCTGAACGGCGTAAACTCACTTTCAACGTCACCCAAGAGACATAGGAATACAAATTTTACAACTTGACGAGCAATAAATTAATCATCATGACTTCGATCTAGCATCAAGCTCGCTTTTGGCTTCTATATGCCCTGCATGTAGAGACAAAAGGAGTACCACGCTATGCGTGGCGTTTTAATTTAAAGCAGACAGTCAGGCTCGAACAAAGGAGATAACAAATGCCACGACTAAAAGTTAAATTTTTTCACCTACTGAAAAGCATGCACCTAGTACCCAATGACGTCATTCTACTCGAAGATCTCGATAAGTTCAGGGGGCTCGAAAAACAACTCGATGAGTATCGAGAGCTACTCGAAACCATTGAAAAAGAGACGGGGTATTTCAGCTCAGAGCAGGGACGCTGGTCAAGATCACATGCTTTAACACTGGACGACTATCTTTCTTACTTTTATGAAATTCGATTTGGACAAAAACCAGCCCCTAGTACTGCAATCAATTACTTGCGAGCTAAGCCGTCATTCATCCAAATCCGTGAGATAGTATAAAGCATGAACACCATCGACAAAGCCGCAACGGTCAATCAATTGTTGATGATGACCGGCTTGCGCCACTACCTCGACCTTGATGGGTTAACCGAAATCGCCATTAATCGCCCAGAAGAAGTCTGGTTTGACCGTGGCAACGGCTGGGAACGCGATACCCTCCCCAACCTCTCGTTAACCATGTGCATGAACCTCGCCAAAGCCCTTGCGACCTTTGCTGGACTGACCATTCCGTTAGGGGAAGCCAATCCAGTGGCGTCCGTGATATTCCCCGACGGGGAACGGGGACAAATCGCCATTCCTCCGGCCACTGAGAACGGCATTGTCAGCATGACCATTCGTAAGCCGTCCTTAACGCGTTTTTCTCTGGCAAGCTATCAAGAGAGTGGACGGTTCTCTGCGTTTAAAGACATGGACGTCAATCGTCTTGAGTTAACCCCTATCCAAGAGCAGTTGCTGGCACTGAAACAGCAAGGCGACATGGCGGCGTTTTTCAGCCTCGCGGTCAAAAATAAACTCAATATGTTATTGGTTGGGGGCACTGGCTCCGGCAAAACCACCGTTATGAAAGCCATGGTGGATGAATACCCACGAGACAAACGCTTATTCACCATCGAAGATGTGCACGAACTGGACTTACCCAACCACCCCAATCACCTTCATCTGTTTTACAAGCAAGGCGGCTTAACCCCAAAGCAAATCATTGAGTCTTGTATGCGCATGAAACCCGACCATGTGCTGCTGGCTGAGCTGAGAGGGGATGAAGCGTGGACGTACCTTGAGATGCTGAACACGGGGCACGAAGGCTCTATCACCACCATTCATGCGAACGATTGTTACTCTACGCCAGCCCGTCTTGCTGGATTGGTGAAACAATCCGACGTCGGACAGACCCTAGACTACCACCACATCATGCGCACCATTCGAACCAGCATTGATGTGATTGCGTTTTTCAAACACACCCGACTGACCGAAATCTACTATGACCCCGTCGAAAAGAACCGACTATTAAGTGAGGGATAACCATGGCACTATCGAAACAGAAAAAAGGAGCATTGCTTGGCATGTTCCTTTTTTTTACTCTGGCGTTTTTTGTGGGCGGTTTATACGCCGGCGGCGCCGTGTATTTCAAACTGACCCACATTCCCTTGGAACACTTGTCTTACCGCAGCTTGTTCGACCAATGGCAAGCCTATCGTCATGAACCTGACATCAAACCGTTTTTGCTCATTGGACTGGTAGTGTGTGGGCTGATAACCCTCATTCCCACTTTCATGGGCATCATCATTGCCATCGCCAGTCAGGAAAAAGAAGAACTGCACGGCAGCGCCAAGTTCGCTACCGACATGGACTTGGCTAAGTCTGGTCTTTTCCCCGACCCGAAAACGAAAAACAAACCGCCGAGTATCTTGCTAGGCAAAATGCCCAAAGGCCGATTCAAGGGGCGATTTATTGAACTGGAAGGGGCGCAATTTGCCGAAGTCGCTGCGCCGACACGAAGTGGTAAAGGCGTAGGGATAGTCATTCCCAACTGCGTGACCTATCCTCACTCCTTGGTGTGCACCGACATCAAATTCGAAAACTTTGTCAAAAGTGCCGGATTTCGGCAACAGTGCGGCCAAGAGGTGTTTTTGTTTGCCCCCGACGGTTTTGCAGAAAACGAACAAGCCCGAGAGAACGAACAACTTCGCAGCCACCGCTGGAACCCGTTTGATTACGTCCGACGCAGCAAAACCTTCCGCATTGGTGATGTGCTCAACATTGCCAACAGTTTGTATCCGGTTTCAGGGGATAAGGGTGATATTTGGAATGAATTGGCTGGTAAGCTCTTTAAAGGCATCAGTTGTTGGATGCTCGATACTGAGGACATCACCGGTATTACGCCCTCTCTGCCTTACGTGCTCAAGTTAACGGGGGTAGATGGAGGACTGCGCGCGTGGATGCGACGCGAGTTAAAAAACGACTACGTCTCAGACGATGCGCGCTTTGAGTTCAACAACTGCTTATCCATGGCCGAAGAGACCTATTCCAGCGTCGAAAGTAACTTGCTCAGCCCTTTAGCGATTTTCAGTGACCACGTCACGGCGGCGGCCGTCAGTGCTTCCGATTTTGATTTTCGAATGCTGCGCAAAAAGCCGATGAGTATCTATGTGGGTTGTCAGCCAGGGAACCTCAAAAACTTTGGCAAACTGCTCAACCTTTTCTTTGAGCAACTTATCTCGGAAAACACTCGCACGCTCCCCGAACATGACCCCACCCTGAAATACCAAACCTTGCTGCTGCTCGATGAGTTCACCGCCCTTGGGCGCGTCAAACAAATCGAGAAAGCCATCAGCTACACCGCCGGTTATAACCTGCGCTTTTTAACGATTTTCCAAGATGAAGGACAACGGGAAGACGTCTATGGCAAAGAAAATGCAAAAAACATTGCCAAAAACCACGCCGTGAAAGTGGTGTATCCACCTAAAGAAGTGGATGACAACGTGAAACGCCTCTCCGATACGTTAGGCACCAAAACGGTGAAAAAACGCAAAACCAGCCGCAGCACGGGAAAAGGCTCAAGTCGCACCATCAGCGAAGACGAATTGAAACGCCCACTGATGATGCCGCATGAAATCGTGGAACTGGGGTTCGAAAAACACCCTAAAGCGACGTCACTCGGTATTAAGACGTTAATTTTGAAGGAAAACCAACGCCCTTTCATCGCAGAAAAAATCATCTACTTTGATGAGCCAACGTTCGCCGAGCGTGTGCGCTATGCCGAGAGTCACGTTCCAGACATCCCTCGATTAACGATTTAAGGCTTCATCGCCAAAAACAAACCGAGAAGCAATAGCCCTAAAACAATAATAATGCCTACTTTCCTACGTCCTCTAGGGTCAACTGCCCCACAATGACAACAAGTCTTCGCTCTAGGTGAAAGTAATTTGCCACAAACACGGCACTCATAAAATTTCATTTATTAATCACATCCAAGAATTTCTATCTCTAAGGAATATAATAGAACTAACCACAAGGAGGAGGAATGACATGGTGTGACCAGAGGGTTCATATGCTTGCAGGGGCAACAGCACCGTCACACCACATCATTCTTATCCAGTATAGACAAACTCGCATGAAGGATCCTTTTCATGAAATCAAAACTCATGATAGCCGCGCTCAGCGCGGCTTTTTTATTGCCAGCTCAACCCACTTACGCCGCCAGTGACGATGAATGCGCCATTTGGCTTTGCCTCCCTA
>NZ_NCTH01000042.1:0-27966 GCF_002105475.1 Vibrio sp. ArtGut-C1
CCCATCAATATAATGGTGGATTAACACCAAATGAATCAGAACGACAGTTCTGGTTTCCTCATAAAACCGTGGCCAATTTTACTTGACCACTACATTCCAACACTCTGTTTGCCTCGAGAGGTTCTTATGACAGCCTAGGATCTCTCGGGGCTTTTTTGCGCCTCTTAAACCCCACCTTATGTTGTACCCAACCCGTTACCAACCACACAAATTGTACTTTTTAACTAGTTCACTAGATCGCGAATTCTGATTTAAGCAACTGATCACACAACCACTTCTAAATTTTGGGTATAAAAGTATCAATACTTTCGTTAACTAGGATGTAAATAATGAAAAACTCGTTTGATCTCACCATGCCCAATGAAGAAGGATACTTTGGTGAATACGGTGGCAGCTTCGTGCCGCCGGAGCTTGAACAAATCATGCGTGACATCAACGCAGCTTATGAGGAATGCAGCAAAGATCCTGAATTTAAAGCGGAACTTGCTCGTTTGTATAAGCACTTTGTTGGACGACCTAGCCCAATCTTCCATGCGGAAAACTTGTCTAAGAAATACGGAGCAGACATCTACCTAAAGCGCGAAGACTTAAACCATACAGGCGCACATAAAATTAACCACTGCTTAGGAGAAGCCATTCTCGCTAAAAAGATGGGTAAGAAGAAACTGATTGCTGAAACTGGCGCAGGGCAACATGGGGTCGCGCTTGCGACAGCCGCCGCACTGGTCGGCTTAAAGTGCGATATTTACATGGGTGAAGTTGATATTGCCAAAGAGCACCCGAATGTCGTCCGTATGAGAATCCTTGGTGCCAATGTCATCCCTGCCACTCACGGGCGCAAGACTCTCAAAGAAGCGGTTGATTCTGCCTTCGAAGCCTACCTAAAAGATCCTGACACACAACTTTACGCGATAGGCTCTGTCGTTGGCCCTCACCCATTCCCTAAAATGGTACGAGATTTCCAGTCAATTATCGGCAACGAAGCACGTGTTCAATTCAAAGAAATGACTGGTAAGCTACCCAATAATCTCGTTGCATGTGTTGGGGGAGGATCTAATGCGATGGGGCTATTTACTGCTTTCTTAGACGATGAACAAGTCGCTATTCACGGCGTCGAGCCCGCGGGCCGCTCTTTGCAAAAGGTTGGCGAGCATGCTGCAACACTCACACTTGGTGAGCCTGGTATTATGCACGGATTTAAGTCTTACATGCTTAAAGATGAGCAAGGCGAACCTCAAGAAGTGTACTCTGTAGCAAGTGGCTTGGATTACCCATCGGTTGGGCCTCAGCATAGTTACTTAAAAGACATTGGCCGTGTCAATTACGGCTCAATCACCGATGACGAAGCGATTGATGCATTCTTTGAACTGTCTCGCGAAGAGGGGATTATTCCAGCGATTGAATCCTCACACGCTGTCGCTTACGCGATTAAACTCGCGAAGCAAGGAGAAACTGGCTCAATTCTGATCAACTTATCCGGTCGCGGTGACAAAGACATTGATTTTGTCGTTGAGCACTACGGCGCAAAATATGGCATTGAATCAATTGTTTAGTCCCTGTTTGGTAGGCTAACTGTCTATACAAAAAGCTACCTATTACTAGGTAGCTTTTTGTTTGTGCCTTATTTCCCCTACATGCACTTTGAAGGCTTAACTACACAGTCCAAACCTTTTACTTTTGAGAAATAGGCATAGCTTGAGAAAGCCCTCTCACTCGCCACTCCAACTATGCCTTTAGAGCATAATTCGATTAACCGATCAGAGCAGGAATTCCCGGAAGCTGACCAACGACAGCAAGCGAACCTGCACAAACGATAAATGCAGTGCCAGGAATCAGGTATTTATCTTTCCGCGAGAGTTCGTTGGCACGCTCATGGTCGCCTATAAGTCCAAGGTTATCCAGCAGCATCGTGATTGCCCAACCAAAGACTGGGTTCACGAATGCACAGGCAAAAATACAAATACCAGCACTGAGCGAATCTTTATGCTTGTGGATCATCTGCATACCCGCTTCAAGAAGTGGTAAGAATACACCGACAATCAAAGCAACGCGCAGAACAGGTTCCCACATCGCTAGATCCATAGGGTAACCAATGACTGCCGCAGCAATACACATGAAACCCGTTAGCAGCGCACCGCCTGGAATCGGACGTTTGGCAATGGCGGCAGGAATCATGTACGTGCCCCAAGAAGAAGCCAAGTTACCGCCACCCAATAGTGAACCAACCCCCTGACGAACAGACGCTCCGACCATAGTGTCGTCGACATCCATTAGTACGCCTTTCGCCTCTTTTGGATAGTTAAGTTCTTGAAACACACGATGGCCTAGGTAGTCAGGAGACCACATAGCGACTGCCAGTAGCGCAAATGGAGTCACGGCAATAAAGTGCTCCAGGGTTGGCCAGCCTAGTTGCCAGCCAGTATTTTCACCCCACCAATAGAATGGACTGAAATTAGGCAGGCCCGGCTCTGTGGTAAAAGCAAACTCAGCGCCCATCAAATAAGCAACAATACCCGCGAGTGCAGAACACAGTGGGATTGCCAACCAACGCTTGTTGATCTTAGCTAGGTAGGCATAAACCATAACCGTTAGACCAATAACCACAAACGAGATGTAACCTTGGTCTGTACTCGCAGCCCACGCCTCAGTCTTATTGATCTGTCCGAGCAACCCAACGGCGCCTAGGTAGATCAGTAACCCTCCTCTAACCCCAATGCCAGTCAGGGTCATGAGTTTAGAACCACCTTTAGTCAAAGCGAGAATTAAACCAAAAGCACATACCATCAAACCTAGCGCCAGAGGATGCCCTCCTGCGGCAGCAATCATAGGAATCAGCGGTATCATTGGGCCATGAGTACCGGCTAAGTTTGCATTCGGGTTTAGGATGGCAGAAAACAGAATAACGAACAGAGCACCCGCGATAAGCAATTCGTAACGCACGTTTTCTGCAACGAACTCCGGAGATAAACCGAACTGAGCAGCAAATGCAGCAACCATGGCGGTGACCATCACCACTTTACCAATGGTTGCGGCTAATGCAGGCACCCAGTCTTCGATTTCAATACTGTAATCACGTGATGGCAAATGAATACCCCAGCGACGAAAGCTCATGATGGTTAAATCATGGTTTAGAAAGTCTTCACGACTTTCAAATTCATGCGGTTTTTTGCGCACATCCCTGTAAAAGGTCTTACTTGAGTCAGACATTGAGCTATCCTTTGTTATATTTCAACGTTGAACTATGCCAACTAGAGTTTCGCTTGGTATACAGACCAATACGAGACAACACCCACATCAAACATCGAGACCACACCAAGAAAGCGGTATGGCTAATTTTTGATTTGAACCTATTAAGCATGTGTTGCTATCGGTAGGAATATTAGACATTAGTAAAAGGGCAACAAAAATCTCACTTATTACACAAAGATTTAACATTACATTAGAGTACGCTGATCTTTAGTGAGAGTTTTTGAACAGCAATTCAACAAGAGGAACAGCCGCAACTCCACCTGTGCTTTTCAAGGTAGAAAAAACATATCCGTATTCACACAGGTAATTGGTTAATTTTGCTCATGCAAGTACGCACTAACAACATCAAATCGAGTTGCAACCCAAACCATCGCTGCCTAACTATAGATATCTCTGTAATGTATACTTTGCTAAACTCCACCCTTTGATGAGTAAGGCCCCTAAAATGATGACTGACGAAGAAAGAATCGAACTGCAACGGAACAACCCACTACACGGGTTAAAGCTAGAGACAATGTTGCAAGAGTTGGTGGATTTTTATGGCTGGGACATTCTAGATACAGCAATGCGCTTTAATTGCTTTAACACTAAGCCTTCGATTGCAAGTAGTGTGAAGTATTTAAAGAAGACCGAATGGGCGAGAGAAAAATTAGAAAACTTTTACCTTTATCGCTTTAAGCGCATGCCACGCGCAAGTGAAGAAGAATATGATTTACCACCGAGAGCTCGTACGTTCCCGCATGGTCTTGAACCTAAAGAGCCAATGCCGCTAACCGTTGACTCTATCCTCAAGTCACAAGCTAAAGCTGCATCCGCATTTAAAAAACGCTCACCTCGTGGACGTCCGACGCGTCGATAGTACATAACCTTGAAAAGCAATAGAGCCCTACTGGTAGCTCCAGCAAGGCTCTATTGTTCTTTAAAGAAATGGCTAGAAGAAAATACTCAAGCTAGTGCGCCCCCTTCTCCAGCGCCTCCCATAAGTAAACTCACATGTAGTTTACGTTTTCTATTGATTACGCTTTTTCTTCTTTTTCCCTGTACCTGCTGGCTTTGCACGCGGCTTCATCGGTAAAAAGTAGGCTTCACTTTGGTCGTCTTCCACTTCAAAGCCCTCTACCTGCTCACGTTCAAGTTGGAACTTATTTTTCTTTTCTATCACTTTGAAATGGTGATAGTCATCGTAATCGATAAGGGATAGCCCTAGACCCACTTCACCAGCACGACCACTACGACCGATTCGATGCATATAGTCAGCAGGACTACGTGGAAGATCGAAGTTAATCACCACTGGCAGCTTTTCAATATCAAGGCCACGTGCTGCGATATCGGTAGCAATAAGAACTTGAATCTCGCCAGACTTAAAACCGTCAAGGACACGAGTACGAGCGCCCTGCCCTTTATCACCATGGAAAACTTCAGCAGTAATACCGCGTTTTGACAGCTTTTGAGCTAAATGGTTACAGGCATTCTTAGCATTCACAAAAATCAAAGTCTGTCGCCACTGATGCTGTTTGATTAAGTGCGCGAGTACCGCCGTTTTCTCACCTTTATTTACACTAAACACGCGTTGCACCAAAGTGCTGGCTTCTGCGCTCTGCAACTGAACTTCAACAGGGTCGCGGAGCAAGTGCTTAGCCAGCGTCGTGACTTTATCAGGGAAAGTAGCAGAAAATAGCAGCGTCTGTTTCTTCTCTGGCAGTAACGCAAGAATCTTATTGAGTTCTTCGGTAAATCCGAGGCTCAACATACGGTCAGCTTCATCGAGCACGAGCGTTTTTACTTGGTCCAACTTAATCGCGTTACTGGATACCAGATCAAGTAATCGACCCGGCGTAGCTACGATAATCTCACAGCCACCGCGAAGCGCCAGCATTTGTGGGTTCACCGACACACCACCAAATACGGCAACCGTTTTGATCTTATCTCTAAGATGGTATGAGTAAGATTTGACGTTGTATGCCACCTGTGATGCCAGCTCACGAGTTGGAACTAAAATCAGGTGAGAAACGAAGTTACCACGGCGATTATTTGATTCGTCTTGCTGAACAATTTTTTGCAGAATTGGCAGCGAAAAAGCAGCGGTTTTACCAGAGCCCGTATTGGCACCGCCAACAATATCTTTCCCTTCAAGGATATAAGGAATGGTATGAGATTGAATGGGCGTCGGTTGGCTGTATTCTAACGCTTCTAGTCGCTCGACTAAGGTTGGAATCAGGCCAAGATCGGCAAATGTCGCTTGCTGTGTTTTATCTGTCATTACGATGAGTGGCTCAGTGCTAGTAAAGGCCGTGTATCTTATGCTATTTCGCGTCTGGATGTTAGAGATAATGAGCCAAACAGAAGATTGGTGAAAGAAGCACTTGCTTATGTTGGGTGAGTAAATGTATCTAAAGCCTCAGTACATAAAAACGAACCTAATTTAGGTAAGCTCTTAGCAACTATATGCCACGACTCGAAAAGTAACGCGTGGGTGAATCACCATAGACCCGACGAAACATAGCGATAAAGTTACTGGGCGTCGAATAACCCAAAGCATGTGCAACCGCTCCTACTGATTCTCCGCGAGCCATCATTTCTAACGAATGTATTAGCAGTGCTTGTTGCCGCCATTCACTAAAACTCATGTTTAACTCACTTCGAATCAATCGTCTTAATGTCCGAGATGAGACTGCCCCGATCTTTGCCCAATGCTCCACAGAATGTTTGCTGTTTGGGTCTATTAAAATTGCTTGAGTAACTTTTTGCAGTCTCGGATCTCTGGGCAGGGGGATGTGGAGTGGCTCATGAGGGCTATTGACGATTTCATCGGATATTACGGCAAGAATACGTAAAGACTGTATGGATAGCTCGTCTGTTTTGCTCCATATCGATGCTCTAACCGATAGGGCTTTCAACACATCGCTCATTTGGATCACACAAGGTCTCATTGGAAACCGTTCACAACTCTCTGGAGTAAACAGTAATGAACGACCTTTCAGAGAACCACAAAAATAAACACTGTGCATCGCACCCGGGGGGATCCAACCAGCTCGGTGAGGGGGTAGTATCCACGCTCCTTCATCGGTTTTTACCTGTATTAGCCCTTCATCTATACACAGTAGCTGGCCTCGATGATGACTGTGCCAATTATGTGGCCGTTGCTCCAAATGGTTGAAGTCGCTCCTTTCATGCTGCCACTCCTTAGCGATCAGTGCGGCTCCATTTTTCCATTCGCTGTAGTCAGAGTTTGTCACTTTATTTACTCAATTCCATTTTGGCCATTATTCATTATTTTCTGTCCTCTTAACGTTACCATAGCAAGTTAGCGTTCGAGTAACATTTTAGCAACGACCATTTTATCGAAGGCAGAACCATCATGAACGAACCTATCTTTATTATCTATTACATTACAGCAGGCTTGGGCATTGGCTTTCTCGCTGGACTCGTTGGTGTTGGTGGTGGTGGAATGGCCGTCCCTATTTTTGCGTTTCTGTTTTCACTACAGGGAATAGCTGATACAGAAGTAGTCCATCTTGCGTTAGGGACATCAATGGCTTCGATGATTATTACAACATTGGGCAGCATGCGCGCTCACTACAAAAAAGAGAATGTAGACTCGACAATGGTAGTAAAAATGTTGAGCGGAGTTCTAGTCGGAACATTTTGCGCCACATTCGTAGCATCGTATCTACAAGGAGTCTATCTGGCAGGCTTTTTCAGCGTATTCATGTTGTATGTTGCTTATAAGATGTTTCTCAACACTGAAAATGAGTACAATCCGAACCCACATGGGGCTATCGGTAACATCACTGTAGGCTCTGTGATTGGCTCTGTATCAGCACTTGTCTCAATAAGCGGTGCGGGGTTGATCATCCCCTATCTTGTCCAGCAAAATTTTGAGGTAAAACGAGCTATTGGCACCTCTGCTGCGATAGGTTTCCCTATCGCGCTATCAGGAAGCCTCGGTTACATGTTAAACGGATGGGAAAATACAGATTGGAACAACTTAGTATTAGGATACATATACCTTCCTGCAATGATCAGCTTCTCCATTAGTAGCTACTTAACTACTAGCCTCGGCGTGCGTTGCGCAGAGTATTTCCCAAATAAAGTTCTTAAGAAAATCGTTGGTATTTTGTGTGTTCTTCTAAGTTTTAAAATGCTGGGACAAGTACTTAATTAAGGCAAATAATACCGTCACTAGTAGGTCTTGCAGTATGGTGGAGGGATAAGCCTGCAAAAACTTACTTCTCGCTTTGCTTGTTCAAGCACACAATGTGTAAGAAAGCTCCTCATTGTTGCACTCTTATGACTTTGTTAACCTAGCCAGAATTACATCCAAAATTTGCTGATGATTGTCCTTTCTGGAAACCTCGTCACGCTCCTGGCAAAGTGCTTCCTCCCTTTCTGATGCGAGAATTTTAATGCCACGCTCAGTACATTCTGCGAACGCACTAAACTGACTCGCACTGGGAATCTCTTGAAATGTCACATTGGGAAGAGCAACAAGTGATTCGGCTGGTGTCAGTGCGGGATGTAGCCGATCAGAAAGCGTCACCACGGTGATAGCATTGTTCATCAAGGCCAGAGTTTCAGGGACAAAAGTTTTCGTTAGCTCAGGGTTGATAACGACGACCGATTTCAGTTTGCTTTCAGACTGAAATCGGGGGAATTTTTGATCCGGGATGTTGGTAATATCAACGTTATTTTCACGTAACCAATGACAGTCTACATTGGTGACGTTGTGGCACGATGTTCGATATTTTTCCGGGCTTATTTGCGCTCCGGAGAGCATCAGCATAGATGTGCCACCCAGAAAAAAGCCGACACCCTGCACTTCATCAGTATCTACACCTCCGGACAGTATCCCGACCGAACTTAATTCGTTCAGCCCAAGCACCAAATCACTGGTTCTGAATGTGATTTCATCAACAGCCATTTCTGCATTGATTTCGTTCGGTGCAGGAGGCTTTGGTACAACAACGACATAACCTTGTTGCGCCAGGCTCGAGGCTATCCAACCACTATGGGAAAATGCTGACCGTGTTCCGCCCTGCGACAAAAGCACAACGGGAAATTTTCCACTTGCTAACGGGGCATCTAACTGCGTTTCGACTGATTTAAAAATGTTACCCCTACCAAACGTGAAGTTGTTTTTTTCATTCGTTGTGGGATACCAGTAGTAGACTTCTACAGGCTTGTCTCTGTCTTCACTGAATACCGTTTTGACTGTTAGCGCAGAATGGTATTTCGGCCCATTCGTACTGGCGCTGACACTGACACACAATGTAGCGAGTAGAAACGACATTATTATTTTGGTTTTCATTTTACCCCAGCCGATCAATACATTACTCTGCACGGCATCTGGAAAAATAACGCGCAGAAGATTCTCCATATATTTTGCGAAACATAGCAATAAAGTTACTCGGAGTCGAGTAACCCAAAGCAAGTGTCTGCTTTGAACTGCGCCAGCAAGCTTTTGGACAAAGGCGTGTTTGCTATCCTCAGTTAACATCACCTCATGGAATATAAACATCACGAGAAAATATTGTGATAGTTTTAGCTCCACGTGAGAGTGCTACATATAAATGATTTGCGTTCATTCCTCGAGCTTGCGCATCAAGAATCATGCAATGATCAGCTTCAAGGCCTTTGAGCAAAAGGGTTGAACCAATAGCTCGATTAGGTATTCGTTGATCTCCTTGCTGACGTAAGCGCTCTCTTACTGCTGACGCTGCTTCAAAGATACTTATTGTTGGAGAAGTTATTGAAAGAGCTAAAGAGTCTTTTAAAGCGTTGTATGCGCCTTTACGGTAAACACGAGTACCAGGTTTTAACTCTAGATGCTGTAGTGCTGCTAAGATGTTGGAGCGAGAACTATTAATCGCTACGTTGCAAAGTGCTTGCTCAGTAGTTGTTGCAGGAGTCCTATTTCGACGATTGAGAATACTATCTACTCGTTTCGATGTGGTTGCCATTTCAACATTGGTCATCATAGTACTAGCAACTTGCAAAATAGAGGCTGAAAGAGCTACCCCTGTATTGTCATCAAATTGGCTTGCAGCACTAGTTACACTTGTAAGTTGAACTGGTTCAACTACTTCAATTCGCGAATTACCCTGAGCATAACCATGCCTTGAACGTTCATCCATTGAACTACCTATTACCAATAGAGAATCAGTTGGGTAGTGATTTAAAATAGAGTGTTGTGCATTATGCTGATTAGTTATGTCCGTTCGGACTACGTCTGTCAGTTGGTGCAATATTACATGGGCAGGACATGTTCTAAGGTCAACTCTTGTCCCTTGTTTTAGTGCCTCCCTTGTTTCAAGTATCCACCGCCCAAGCAACGGTGCTCCAGCATTGTTCCAACGCCATGGTGTATTTAATTCACCTATCAGTGGAAATTGCTTCAGAACTCCGCTGCCCCAATCAGGCATTGGACCTCCGAAGTTAAAAATACATTGCATAGGGTCACCAAAAATAACTGTCGGGAGAATATTTGAAAGTGAAGCAATTAGATTGTGCTGATTAACGTCACAGTCTTGATACTCATCAACGAGCAGGCGTGAATATGATGATTGTAGGATGTCACTAATGCTGCCTGTATTTAGCAACCTTAAAACAGTTTGTCTAATTTCTGGATAAAAAAGCTGGGGCATTTCAGGTGAATGATGAACAGGGCAGGTCATTGGGAAACTATTGGCAATACGAAGTACCCATCCATCAATGGTAGTAATAACATAGTTCGACGTTGGCACTGATAGCTTTCGCAGTCTTTTTTTTAATGCAGAAACTCCAGCAGTGGTGTGCGCTAGCACCAATATAGGCTTGGTATTATTCACGGATAATGTCTCCGTGATTATATGGGTTTTACCGCAACCAGCGGGAGCAACAATTGCGCCTCTATTAGTATCAAGAACGGTTTCCACGTTCATCGAATATCTCCATTAGCTTCTACCCAATTGAGTAAGCCATTGAGGATACTTTGAAAATGTTCGTTAAATAATGGCATATTAGGGGCAACGACATTCCTGATGATGGTTTCAGATTTTGTGATGTTTTTAAACCATTTATAGTGGCCAGCAGCAAGGGCTAAAGAACCTCTCATTTCATCCAGTGGGTTGGATAAACATGCGGCCAAATCATATTGGTTGTTCGACTTATTTTTAATGTGCTGGTCAACTTCCTGGTGCCCGTTTAAGTCAGCAGCTACTTTTACAAGTAGTGGCAAAATATCTACTCTACACCAGCTGAAAATTGCACCTTCGGTAGACATACCATGTCCCCATTCAAAAATTGTTACACCTGCCTGTGTACATTGTTCAGTCTGTGCCTGGTGTGCCTGAGAATTTATATCGGAATCTTTTAGTAAGGCCACAGGGTAACCTAAACTCGCAAATACCTTAGCTCGCTGAAAGTAGTTATCACCACCGCCGCCATCAGTACAAAACCCTCCTTTAGATTGAATTCCGAGCTGTTGATTGTCTTGCTTGTAAAGATCCAAACCTCTGATAAAACCAACTTCAGTGCTTCCTTCACCGACAATTATTGCTTTGCTGAAGAATGCTTCTGCACAAGCTCTTAGTGTTGCTTGTTGTTGCTCTCCCCCCAAAAGACTGTAGATGTGATGGGAGTAAAGTGGGAATTCAAATACCTGAGCAGCTATGGATTGTTTTCTTAGAACATGGAGTTGGGCAGCTATGGATTGTTTTCTTAGAACATGGAGTTGGGCAGCTTGTAGCTCTCTAAGTACATAAGGTGAGTGAGTAGTTATAAATACTTGCTTTTGGGGCTCGATGTCCTTTGATCCTAGTTCGTTAAGTAGCCTACTAATACGGTATGGCTCAAGACCATATTCGGCTTCATCAACGATCAGAATACTAGAGCTGCTAGTAGCCTTTTGCAGGCCGCTAATGAGTAAGCGTGAAGATCCAGTCCCTAATTGCCTTAGAGGTGTCCCATCACTATTGTGGAGGCTTATGGCACCATTGGACATGGATATTCCATTGACATCGAGAAGCGCGCTAAGTTGTCCGAGCGGTACACCAAGTCCGTTGGCGATTTGCTGGACTTGGGTCAAAACCTCTGTGACCCCTTGTACTGGTTGTGCAGCAAAGGCTTCACGGGTTTGCCGTCCTAATTGGGCAAGAACTGAAGATACATCTAAGGTATCTTCAGAAAGTTTGTTTAATACTGAACGATGTCCCCATGCGAGATTTTGATGTGATGTGGTGCCCAGTCTGGCTGGAGACAGTAATTCTCGGTGTTTCCAAGGTCATCTACGTTCAAGACCATCTGCATCGGCACGATCAGAGTATAGTCGCCAATCAGGTGCTAAGTCTGCATCTACATAGAGCTTGAAGGTAAGAACCGTTTCACAATTTGGTTGTGGCTCGTCAAAGATTTCTTTGGTCTCAAAATTAAAGCCTCGAAGAAAAAAACCGTATCGTTCAACATTTTTTAACTCATCATCAAGCTCGCCAATTGTCACTGTGATAGTCAAAGGAGATGAAGTATCTAGTTGGTAAAAATCTGCATCGTTGAATGAGTAAGAGCGTCGTGCACCTAGAACCAAATCAATGGCATCTAAAATTGTCGACTTACCAGAATCCCCTGGTCCGATTAGACAGTTAAGTCCAGGCTTTGGATTCCAAGATAGATTTTTAATTGATCTAAAATTTTGTATATCAATGTGACGTATAACCGACATGCCAAATCCCTTTGCTTGCAAGCATAAATATTAGTTCACTGTTCTATAGGTCTTATTCTTCCTTCCATTCATAAATTGCTGAACATGTCTGTATAATTATAAGTGCTCAACTAGACTCATAATCTGCTATTAGTATATGTAGGTCAAGACCTGACATGAGAGTGTGGTCAGGAATCCTTAGCTAAACAGTTATGGGGCACAGGCTTTTCAGACGAAAAGCCTGTAGCGGCTCCTATTTGTCAGCAATCTGTTTTCTCAGACAGCCTCAGAGCGTCTTCTAGCTCAACACCAAGGTATCGAATTGTGTTATCTAGCTTCGAATGTCCAAGTAAGATCTGTACGGCCCTGATGTTTTTTGTTCTGGCATAGATTAAGGTGGCTTTGGTACGGCGCATGGAATGAGTTCCGTAGTAGTCAGCATTCAATCCCAGTTTTACAGCCCAGTTCCTGATGATTGAACGATAGAATGAGTAGCTGATAGGTTGCCCAGAGCGTCGGCTGCTCGGGAATAGAAAACTGCTTGCCTCTAGGGATGCTGCAAAAATCCATCGGCTAATACTTTGCTGTGTTCTCGGAGTAATCTCATAGTGAACATCGGTGCCCGTTTTTTGCTGGATGCACTGAACCCTTTCATAGATAACGCCTTGCGAAGAAACATCGTAAACGTGTAGCTTTAGTAAATCACTCGCCCTTAACTTCTATCTATAGCTAGGTTCAGTAGTGCGAGCTGCATCAGATCGTTTTCAATCTCCAGCCTAGTTCTGATCCGCCAGATCTCTTCAAGCTTAAATGGTCTTTTGATGCCACTGCATTTTCCAGAAGATAACTTTCTCATGATGACCTCCTTCCAGTGTTTTTGGTCAACATGAAGTTTGGCAGTCATATTTAGTAGGGGTCATGAGAAGCTGAAACATTGGTGGACAGAAATTTGTTATTAAATTTTCTAAATTAGCTTTTAATGGATTAGTAGAGGTATGGTAAACAACTTCTATCTGAGTGGCCAATTATTCTCATCCTCTCATCCAGTCCCCCATGTTGTACCTGTTTAGCATAAAAGGGATACGCTACATAGCAGATAAAAAGTATGGATGACGACCGTTACCAGCCTTTGGGTAAAATGGCTAAATTTGTGACTCAAGCTGCTGCCAAGGAATCAACTCCTCCATTAGACCAAGGAAGAGTTCTTTGCGATTTAGTGGCAAATTCAGTATCGGCGAGGGAAAGCTGGTTCATGGTTGGCTGAAGTCGTCGTTAGATTAACTTGACAAAATTGTCCCATGTTGCGGTCTTAATCGCATGTTCCTTAAGCAACTCACGCGTATTCTCTGAGTTATCAACCATTACCTTGGTTGTGACGCCATGCTCACAACCAAGGTCGATAGAAATCCACCGAATATCGAGAATGCGACTAGGATTTTCGAAGTCGATCGAGAGTGTTCATCAATCTTCTGTTTGCCTCAAAAGTATCGATACAATATACCTTATCAAACTGTCTTCTTAGCTCGGCAAGAGACTCATTTATCACTTCAGAGGGCGAATTTAATACATCCCAAAATGGGTGGACGACCATATAAGCTTCTTTTTCATCTGTAACCACTGGCAAGTTAAGCACTCCCATCTGAATCACTTTCCTTGTGCTGGGATTCAACTTTTGAATCGATAGGGCTGCTTCCATTGCTAATTTTGGCCAATCACTTAATTCTCGATAAGTTTCAAAATCACCGTCTAACCCTACGCGATGTTCAGGCTCTAACAGGCAACGTATAAAGCTTAGTCCGAGACGCCAATCAAGAAGACCATGATAGTTTTTGTTGCCAAAACGTTGAATACAGCGATAACACGAAAGCGCACATTGATCACGATGTTGCTGCTCAAAAAAAACTCTCGACATTTGGTCTTTTGGATCATTCAACATTGATCGCATTAACTCTACAGCTAACGGCTCTTTGAGACAGTTTGCAGCGAGTCGCTTACTAAAACCTGCGCCGTTAACCAAAGTATCAGCAATTTGCAGGTATGGGTGACCTTCCCGTAATCTAGGCTCAAGCACTTCAAACTCTTCTGGCGCAATATCCATCGCCAATGCAGCTCGCTGAACAAGCATGTGTGTTGCACTGAGAGCTGCGGAACGTATTTTTGTATGCTCTCGTTCTCGCGTACCTACTTTATGAAGATCTAATCCAGGAGCTATGCTTATCATTCCCAAACTGATTGCATCTGTTTTCTTTTTTGAATAGAAGCGCACTTGCTCTGGTTCAGAGCCTTCTGGAGGGGATTGCCAATTATTACCATAGACTAGTTCTGTATCTATAGTTTGATTAGATAATTGACTTAGTTTGACATCAGCAGAATAAACATTAGTTTGTGTTTTTCGAACTAATGTAAAAGGCTGATGCTCGAATGTAGTATCAATCGGTCCTCTATTTCTTCTGATAACGAGGGCATCACTACCACTTGCAATCATAACATTAGTTCGTTCAACCTGATGATTGACCATCGGAGATATGATTGAGCTGGTTTCTCTTCTTAATGCAGGCTTTTGTGGCTCTGTTCCATCGGAAACTTGTGGATAAAAATCTGTTCTAAATGCCGCTGGTGAGTGGTACTGCTCGAACATAGATACAGGTATAGATTCGCCACAGTCAGAACAAACTTGGTCAGCAGCCACGTTGTCTATAAATTTACTTTGTAAAGCCCCACAATGAGGGCAGTCAGCCAACATCTCTGTATCAGTCCACCACTGGGATACTGGCTCAGGTATAAGCTTGTTACCCTCTCTTGAAGGCTGGATAAAACCTAAAGAACTGGTTACTCCAATACTCTTATGCAAACGCTTATCTCGAACTAATATCTGCCCTGGTGAAAACTCATAGATTGCTATGTCTAAATCACGATCAACTGCATCCCATTCAGGGTCTTTGCCATTTTTAGATTTCATCCCTAGATATAGTGGGCGAATACGTGTCGGCATACCAAACATGGGTAGCAAGGCGCATTCCGCTAAGAATTGCCCAAGACCCAAATCCCTGTTTTTCCCCTCTGATTTGAAATGTTTTATTTCCTCAAGAAGTTTTGTGGTCGATTCAGTATACCCAATCAAACTATCCAATATTTCAGGCTTCCCTTGACCCAAACTTTTCGCAACGTCTTTAGCAAAGTTAATAGTTTGGTTTGCCGCTCGCAAAAGTCGAGCAGACCAGTTAGTCGAATCATCGTAAAAAAGTGCAGCAGGTATAAATTCACCGTGAATATCCGGCGCAACCACATCCCCAGGATACTTAGCTCCATCTTCATCACGTAAAATCTGAAAGGCCCGCGTTAGCCAAGCTTTTCGCAGCAATCGAAGACTAATGTCGATATGATCTTGTGTTAGAAAAGGCGGTGGCGGAGCATCACCAGTTATCTCTTCAGGGTGATGAAAATAGTGCTGATCATGGCTTCTTCCACGACACAAAGTCATAGCTAATGAGAAGGCTTGCCCTCGTCGACCGGCACGGCCGACACGCTGCTGGTAGTTAAATCGCTGTGGGGGCATGTTCGCCTGATAAACGGCTTGCAGAGAGCCGATATCAATCCCTACTTCCATAGTGGTTGTCACCGACAACAAATCAATTTCTTCCGACAGTTTCTCAAGTTCATTGGTGTTATCAATAAAGATACCATTAAAACGGCGTAAACGATCTGCCGGATCATCTGTTTGGCCAGTCAACTCCTCACACCTCAATCGGAAGCTATTATCCTCATTGGATGCTCGTGTTAAGCGTCGTGAAATATAGTTTCGGTCACGAAGATTTTTTGTTACGCCATTACTTTTAACCGGAAGCGGAGCATGACAACGCGTGCAAATACCTGCGCCTAAATGTAAATGCACACGGCCACAAGTCGTGCATTCGTATACAGGATCGCTTTCTTTGACAAGGCAAATATGCAACTTCTCTATTCGAATCACACCATTAGTGTGACCATATTCTGAAAACAGTTTTAGTAGTTCATTTACCTTGTCTTCAGTAAGTCCAGCTTTATTAATAAATGCTTTTACTCTTTTGCTACTAATATCTGAGTAAACAGCCCATTCCTTGCTATCTTTTGTAAACCACTTATTCGCTTCAACTCGATAGTTATCTGACAGCACGCGTAGGAATGCATCTGCAAGATCCGAGCTTTTATCTCGTTTATTAGTTAAGCATGGGTAGCCCAAACCAGTTTCTTCCAATGAGAAGTAGTTTCTTGCAAAAAGTACGTCATCTAGTAACGAGAACTGCTCGGTTGAGATATGTCCGCGAGCTGCAAGAATATCATTCGCCGGTATATCTTCATTCCAATAGACGTTATCTTGTTCGATCTTGAATAAGTCGGTCCAATCATACTTAACTTTTCGATCAGCCCCATCAGCACCAAAAATCTTAGATACTCCAGAATCATCTGTAGGATGCATACCTAAACTGGCCATACTTCCCAGCAAAGATTTTGTTTTACGTGCTTGATTGTCAACCTCGAGCACATGAGTAAGTGCAACTCTGTTAACATCCCCAGAATTTTTAATCTCCTTGATTTTCTTCGACAACTCATCAAAAAGATCATCATCCCCCGCATCTTCAGCCTCTTCTCGCATTTTTCTTAATTCGGCTACCGACTCCTTCGGCATTTCTATTTGCTGAAGCGCTTCAATTAGGAGTTTTCTACGTGTATCAATGTGGTGATTACGCTCAATATTCAGAGCGGTTTTTGCTGCATCCTGCCGACTATCGGAAAAGGAAATGAGTTTTGTCGCTGTTCCTGAGCGTTTTAGTATTTCCATAACCTCAGTTGCTAATAATTGAGAAGTCTTGTCAAAACCGGTTTTAAAGCTACGAATAGGAGATCTTCGATACTCTTCACTTCGTCGTGAGTAATCAGTGCCGCATGCAGGACAAACATGCGGTGCTGCTGTTTTAGGGCTTTTAAGTGCAAGCTGAGACCCTTGCTTTAGAAAAAGGCGGCCAGACAATATAAAAGGGCTATCTGATACGTTTGAAGCTTCTTGCTTTACCTGACCATTGCGAGTGTCTAGGAACGCCAGTTTCCAAATTTCCTTCTCATCATCCCCCTTTTGAGCATCATTCTGTGCTGGCCAAAATAGTAAAAAGTCATCATGACTCAATTGCTCAATTGCTACTTCAGCACCGGCTTCCGGTAAGCGCTCTAGTTCAGGAGTATTAGGCAAAATCTCATAGTCTTCTTTAGGACCTCCTTGGCTTAATTTACCTCTACGGCCACCAATAAATTCTTCATGACAGCTTTCACAGTGGAAAAGTTCGAAAAGTCGTAGGGACTCTTCGCCAACCTTAATATGACTACTACCCTTCTCCACATTGAGGCCATGATATGTCAATTGACCATCAATTAACTGGGCACTTGCGTAAAGCCCTTCTAGACTGCGTAAGAAAAGATGTTGCCTAAAACTAGTCGCATCAATATTTTTTAGTTTATCACCCAACGCTCTCAGTAGCGTCAACCCTCGCAAGGCTTCTTGCTGATGGCTCGACCCGAAAATAGCTTGAGCAATTACAGATAGTGGTCGCGCTTTGATTCCATCCTCACCTTTACAAGCGAGCATTAACCGTGTTGCGGCCTCTTTTATCACTTCTTCAGATGATAATATTTCCGCCCCTAATGACTGCCCACATTCAGCAATTAGCTGTAAAAGTTTTGGATCGTCATCCAACTCTACATGAAGTTGCCCGATAAACTCATTATTTGACGATGAAAGGTAACTGAGCAGCTTTACAAAAGGCTCTGGACTCAAGATATCTTGATGCTTTGGCTGAGGTAATAAAGGATGTCCCGTTAGCACCGCCTCTTCCCAGTCATCAGGACTCTTAGCACCTGATTCAAGAGAGCCAGAATGCGTACCCGCATCACCAAAGAAATCGTAGAGATACTCGAGGCTTTGCTCCCGCATATCTCCCTCAAGCGGTAAAGAAGCACTCGAAGCCAAAATACGTAATTTGTGTCTAAATGCTGATCGATCCAACCCCAAGCGATTAATAAGCAGGCGCAGCAAGCCAGCCATTTCCGTTCCAGCAGAACCTCGAATTAAATGCAGCTCATCCAGCACCAAGAAGAAATACGCATCAGGATCTGTTTCCAGCCATGTCCTTGTCTGATCAAAGATGGGCGCCTCTACTTCCCTCGACAACATTGCATTCAGCATAGAAACGTTAGTGACTAACAGATCCGGTGGTGTTTCCTGCATATCCCAGCGAGAAATAAGCTCTGCACCATCTGGCGAAGGAAATAGAAATCTCGTCGAATCATTTTTTTTCTGATCTGGTTCTTTAACTGTTCTATTAAATTCTTCGGCACTTTGGTCAGCATTAAATGCCGCTTTGAAGTGTTTGGCTGCATCTTGCAAAGCCTTTTTCACTCGCGACTGTCGCTGCTTTTCTTTCTTGGAATCCTTTGATCTTGGATGCTCACGATAACCTGCAACAGGACTAGCGCCTGTATAACGGCCAAAAAATATCCTGTTGCCATTAGCTCTTGTATCCAACACTTCGCAAGCTTCACTAGAGTCCAGCATTTTCCTGAGACGAACCATCTGGTCTTCAACCAGAGCATTCATAGGATAGAGCAAAAGTGCCCTGACAGCTTTTGGTCTATCAGGACTTTCTCCCTCTCGATGCAAAGAGAACTGACTCCCCTCACTCCACCACTGATTTCTAAGATAATCAGATTTCGGCACTGGCCAACGAGTCGCTTCAGCAACCAGTTCTGAAAGCACGGGTAATAGAAAAGACTCTGTTTTACCCGAACCAGTACCAGAGGTAACGATACCAGGTCGTCCAGGCTTCAATCCACGCCAAAGCATGTCTACTTGATGCTTATACGGTTTAAAAGCATTGACTCGTTTTAACTCACCAGTCCCATCCTTACCTGGAAAAAGCCCTGAATAGATCATTTCTAAAATAGCTATTCGTTGTTCCCTGTTAAACCTTTTGAATGGGTTTGCTTCGGTTTCGTCATCCAAAAATGACTCTAGCGTACTTTGTGATGGCTGATAGCGTAAAATTGGCTCTAAAAATGGCTCAGGCATTAAAGTACCAGGTTCGCTCAACAATCTTCTGCGGTCATTCGATAGCTCTTCTCGCCGAATACGATAAGCAGTATCCAAGTAAGACAGATACAATTTGTGAATTTCTTGATATGCACCAATAGGATCTAGCATGACAGCTTCCTTGAAAGTTTATTCGATAATGCCCTTTAACCACTTCAGCCCTTGTTCTCGAAGGTTTACAGTTTTATCTAACTGTTCGCTGACTGGAGTATTAGAACTATTGACCATAGCTAGCGCGCGATATAAAGCGGTCTTAGTTCTGAGTGCGAAATAGTCATTTTGATCACAAAGTTCAATCACCTCGTCTAAATCATCTTTATCCACCATGATATCAGCTCCCGAACTCCAGCAAATTGAGGTGATTTGCTTCTGATCAGGATTTAAGAATTGCTTCAAACCACATGACTGGGTTTTAGGCACAATAGGGAAAGATGATTTTGGTAACTCCCTCCATACGCGATCGGCATCCCATTGGTTATGTTCGATACTGGCTACCACTAGAAGATTTGAAGGCCTTTTCTCGCTATGCAACACTCCAATCAAACTTGGCAACCATAAGTCCATTGGACTTCGGTGTAGGCCATCCAACCAGACCAACTGAACTTGATCAGGATTACTTTCTGCTTCTAGCCAAGCATATGCAAACCCAGTTGGTTGATCTTTAGCAGGGTGCGCCCAAAGATCATCTAGATGCAACACACTAGGGCCAAGGGCAACACGAACAAAATCTCCGCGACTAACCGCACGAGCATACGCAGGAACCATTACTTCTGCTTGTGTTTGAGGCACAATTACAAGGCCTCCCGAACGAGCACCCACATCAAACAGACTCATGGACTCAGATAAAATTCCAGCCTCACGGGCGACTTTATTGAGGCGATCAGGCAATTGAGAGAAGGTTATCTGCTCACTGGAACTGGCGAATTGCGCCAGTGACCAGGGAGGAATCTGTGCATAACGAGGCGACAGATGTTTGGCATGATCTCCCAATATTGAACGAAGGCTGTTCAATAGTTGCTCAAAGTCTTTATCAACCAAGCCATTTTCTAAACCAAGTACCGGATTTAGGCGCTGAATTTGACTTATTAGCTCGTCTCTCAAGCCAGCAAAAGTAGCTTCAATACCATTTTTTTCATTTTGTTTTACTGCCAGCTCTTCAGATAATGCTTGTAATTCATTACGAGCCGCTTCTATCTCTTGCTTAAGTTCTTGATAACAGTCTTCAAGCTGTGAGCGAACGTGTAGCTCAAGCTCTTCGCGTAAGCTGTTTTCGACTTTGCAACGAGCCTCTTCAAGCTTTTGTTTTACCGGCTCAATTTGTATTAGAGTGTCAGCAATTCGAGTGGGAGCATCGACATAGGTATCTAAGCGATTAGAAAATGAAGGAAGCCAAGCAGCTAGATGCGCCATATCTGTATGCTCATCGGCTAAGTTCTTAGCTCGGGTAAAAACACTTACTAACTCATCTCGTTTATTCTTACTAAGCCCGTTGCTATCGCTCTTACGAAGAGCATCTAGCAAGTCGCTTAATAAATCTTGATCAAATTTCCAGGGCAAATCATAGAGTGGTTCGCCGACTGTCTTACCAGGCACCTCGAAGAGTCGATCTTTGATTCGGTCACTCTCGAAAATGGCGGGGTTAAGTGAACAAACCGTAACCATTCCACTTGGTGAAACATAACGATTAGTTGTTAGATCTAAAGTGAAATAAACGACAATGCATTGCTCATCTGATATTGCAATAATGACTTCTTCCGACTCAATGGCATCAATTGAAAAACCAACCTCAAGACACTGATAGCGTGCATACTCCACTCCACCTTTACGAAAATCTAGGATACTCCGCACTGGCTTAGCACCTGGGTCTACGATGAACTGATCATAACCATCGCGTACATCCTGTGAAATTGGCTGTACTTTGAAAGCAACCAGTTGGTCTTTTTTAAGCCAACTTAGTCCAGAAGCAATTGCAAATGCTTTCCCCTTTGGAGGCAGGTTATCTTCGAAGTTATTTGCAAATACCCAATAGCCATTATTCTCTTTTGCTGCAGCTTTAATGCGTGTTCCATGCCCAGATGAATAGTCATAATCGCTAAAACCCAAATACACTTCGTCTAACACTTATTATAACTCCTTGTTGATTGGCCAATGACTGCGCTGACCTCTTTGTCGATCTTGTGCCATTATCTGAATAATATTTTGTTTTCTTGCCGAGCCGTTATCACCAATAGCTTGACCAAAAATTCTTTTTAACTCGGTCAACTGAGCACTTGTTACACCATAGCCATAGCAAAACTCTGAATCATCCTGTCGAGGGCCAGATTGCTGAGCCGTTACTCGTCGAAGCCATTTCGAGATGCACAGTGGTAAATAACCAGATTTAGCCTGACGAATAAGTGAGTCTTCTCGACTCGCAAACAATGAAGTACACGTTTGACGTGAATACTCTAAGAGAGCAGCTAAGCGCTCAGAATAGCCGAACACCAACTTCTCGTCATTCGTGATGCAGAAAAAATCCTGGCTATCATCTCGAACATACCGATACAGCTGTAGTTGCTCTGTTTCAGAACGAAACTCTGACTTTTTAAAACTTTTGGTATCGGGGCACCAAACACTTTCTAACTTTCGACCTTGATGTGTTCGACTATCGGTAAACCAGCAACTAGGAGCAGGCTCTAATAAGGGTTCTCGTGCATGAATCAGAGGCCAATTTAAATCATCGGCTAAGCTTTGAAGGTTTTCTCCTTCAATACCTATTACAGGCACAGACCAAGGGTGTTCTGCATTAAAGAAATAATTGACACCGTGTCTTTTGGCTTCGACTTCAAGAAGCTCTCGTTCAAGAAAGCTAGTTGCCCCCTCAATGATTGCTCTACCATGACCCGTTTTAACTATGCGAGGTGGTAAAACTCGCCAACGTCTTCCGCACCATTTTTTGCTGACATCTTTCTTCAACCATCCCGCTTCTTCTAATGAGCGCAATAGATCCCAAGGATTAAGTTTCCCAGGCAAAACGGGCTTTAAAAAGCTTAAAATGTCACGTTCAGAACGGGTGGCGCCTGCTCTGGCATAGATGGCCTCTAATACATCAAGCAACCGTGAAGAGCAAAACTCTGTATGTACAGGTACTACGCCATCAAAGATTAACTCACCTTCCTCGAACTGCACTTCTTGTGCGTCAACAAAACCATTTTCTGGACGGCTGGGCCATTTCTCATTTCGAGCTGCCTTACTCGTGAACGACAAATCCAGCGACTTATAGAATTGATCTCCATTTATCTGAATATTCCACTGACCATCCAGTACGTTGTTAGCACCAATCAATGCGACATGATTCTGTATTTGAAGATTCAACTCTGGTGATGATTCAATATCCGTAGATTCAGGCAAATTGATATACGGGAAATAACCTGGAATGCCCAACCACCGTCCCAGACGATCTTTGATTCCCCCCTCAATTGAAAGCTCCCGAGTTACTACCTTTGAATCACCGGCAATCCCTGCCCCAAACGTAAGTTGCTTAGCTTGATCAATATCCATTTTCTCAGATATAAACCAGCCACGTTCTAACTCCAGTGGTTTTCTAAATGAGTAAATATAGGATTTTACATTAGTCAATATAATGGTGGATACATTATCAACAGGCCGATCATCCTGAGTCCACAAACCATCATGCCCTTCAAATAGCAGAACCGTGCCCATCGCCATTATCTGCTGAAGTTGAACAGGGATCATAGGATCATTTAATGAGCTTAATAGCTGCCTGAAACTCCCTTCCCAACAAGGCTGACTTAGTTCTTCCCTCTTGTTTCCTCGTGCAACCAGAACATCTATTCCACTTTCACCCGCCCCATAAAAATCTACCGAAATCCGCCAAAGTAACTTGGATTGGTTGAAAGCTTCTTCGTTTGAAATGTCATAGAGCACACGTTCAACTATTCGCCAGAACGCATGATTTTCTATCGGCCTTCCGATACGGAATCGACCTTCTAGTTCATTAATATGTTTGCCTATTCTCTGGCGCGCCAATGCAGGCAGTTCGTACTGACAGCTACGAATATGCTGCAAAAGAGCATAACGACTATGCATGTCTTTAACCTGAGCTTTCTTAAGTATTTTCTTAAGCGCAGCTAGGTCTTCCCAGGATGGATAGGCCAACTTGAGGGCAATACCTATATTTATATAACTACCAGGATCTGGCAGGACAATAGGTCTCCAAGAGGAGGACTTATTAACCCACTCAGCGAGTGCTTCCCATAAAGAATTGACACCAGAAACTCCCTGTTCCCTGCCGTTACCGTCATGGAATAACTCACCAAGCCGATCTCGAAAGTCTTTATTATCACCAGCGCCAATCGGAGTGGAAGTGACAAAGCAACTTAAAACTAAATAATGGAAGTTATTATAAGCAAACATTCCCTGATGCTTAGAAACCTTATTCCCAAGCACTCTACGAACCCCCTTTCTGCTGAAAAGTTTCATAAATGCATCGAGTACTTGGTCCTGGGGAGTATCAGGATAGCCCACAGCCTCAGCTAAGTCTTCAGCTGTTGCGTTTAACCATTCCAAAGGCTGTTGTCCATAGGGGCCATCAACGGAAAGATAGTGCTTTTGCAGGTGCTGCGTCCACTCCGCACGAGTTAATACCTCTATAGGAATACTGAATTTTTGATCAATAAAACCGGTAACAGTGGTCCTTTCATTGTGATCTATTTGACTCATTTCTATAAAACTCGGCGTTTTCGCCCCAGTGTTTTAGCTAGGGGAAGAAACTTTCCTGCAAACGTATTACAAGCCTTCTCTAAGACGTCACCATTGATTCGATTTAGTACTTTCTTTGGTGTGCTAACACGCTGCGGTACTCAACGCCTTCTAACCTCACCTTGGTGGGTCGAAAGAAGTATTCAGTGCTTACGTCTAGCACTTTCACAAGCTTAAGCAAGTTTGAAGAAGAGGGCATAGTTGTACCATGTTCGTACTTTTTAATAGCGTTAGATGACAGGCCAACTTTCGCTAGCTAATGCCAGCCTTACGGGCTCGTTCTAGGCGTTCTGCAAACATGGTATCCTCTCAAGCAACGGGTTAGTTTGTCAAAAAAGTAAAACATCGGAAAGAATAAACCTTGTGAGCACTATTTTCTACCAGTTTCATAGTGCAGAAGTCACATTGGTTGAAGTTGGACCTTATTAAGCCTGTAGATGGACGCTGTCTTATAAGAACAAAGTCACAGCTCTAAATTTTCAGATATGTTGAGTGCGTCTTCCATCTACAACATAAAGAATGAGCCTTCTATTTAACTTTTTTGGGTGTATTGGTGAATTCGATTCAATGAAATCGACTAAATGCTCAGAGCTATATTTATCTGAAGCCCATTGAAAAGTTTGTTGTGCCAGTGGTAGCGCAAGAGCTGCAAATAGCGTAACCGTATCGGTTAAGTGCGAAAATACATCTTCTCGAATATTTGATACATACGATTCAAACATGCTGCTTGAATACATATCTGAAAAAATTTTAATAGCATTGCTCATTTGATACAACTTACTCTAAATAAAGCTATTATTCGTATAATTAACTATATATGAAATGATTGGCAGTTCATATTGTAAACAGGGAGGGGGCAGCCCTTGCCCTTCGCCTATTCACTAGTTTTAGTATAAAAACCACGAGTAGAAGTGACTAGCAAAAACTTGATTAACACGCTTTGGGGCAAAGGTGTGTTTGCATAGGCAGTTCATATCACCTCTGTCAAGTTAAACCGACAGAGGAAAAAGTGACAAACTTTCTTGTAAATGAACGAACTACCAACAAAAAGGTTCCTGTTCTTGGTTGTCATTATCGACTGGTATAACTGTAAGGTGTTGTCCTCGCGGTTATCGAACACCATGGGTACAAGTTTTATGTATCATGGCTCTCGAAGAGGTGCTCCAATACTACTGACCACCCGATATATTTAACTCCGATCAGGGCTGCGAGTTTACTAGCACTGAGTTCACACAGAAGTTGCTCAATCAGGGGAATATGGATCAACATGGACGGAAAAGGTCGCTGGATTGACAATCTTTTTATTGAGCGGCTATTGAGAAGTCTGTAATACGAGGAGATTTACTTAAAAGCTTACAGCACACCCCGTAAAGCAGAGCTTGAAATCGGGCACTACATGGTGTTTTATAATGAGGAGCGTAAACACCAAGTACTCAATGACCTCACCCTCATTAAGTCTACTTTGACAGACAGAGATACGCTGCATGAGCTGGTGTCAATCACTTAAGATATTGGCTATGTGTCCTACCATTGGGCTTCACTTCTCTAATCCGTTCATAACAATAAGTTTCGTAGATGCGTAAAGATAATTTATACACCTTTGATAGCTGGCCTGTAGGTACACCAGAACGCTTAATACACGGCTATTGGGAGTTGGGCGTGATGAGGTTTCACACATTTGATAGTGAATGCGGTAAAGAACTTCAAGATACGTACAATCGCATTAACCATGGACTGGGGGCTAATGTTGTGTACATCGACCTAACTTCAATGGGAGATGGTTATCGATACAAGTCAGAAATCTTAGATGTTATTCGAAGTGATCAGCAAACATGGGTGTGGTTCGTAGGCTGTAGAGCGCTTTTGGAGAGTTCGTTGGCGGGTTGGTTACGCTCTGTTTTGACGACATACAACCTAGACCACGTTCGAGTTGCTTTTGTGCTTGATAGCCGTGAGCAATTCAACCATATCTTTCAGGATTACTCAGCTCCGTTCTATCAATCTACCATAGCTCTGGATCTCTCAAAGAACAGTTAGGCTTATTCTTAGTTACTATTAAATATTTACTCTGTGCTTTAGCTAGTTCGTATAGATCCAGCCCTAAATGCTCCAATTTAAGTGACTAAAGCGTAGCTTTTACGCTCATATCATCGCTAAATCTAACTTTTGTTATTTTTCGGTCGGGTGGCAATTCAAACAAATGAGAAGTTGATACACTTGGGGCATTTTTGATTCTGGTGATTAATTTCGAAACACAAACATACTGGTTCACAACTCATCAATATCAACGTCAATTTCTGGGGAGTTTTCTCTTTGCTTAACTAGTTCTCGGTCTTGTTCATCTTCCTCAAATTCAATTCGGGAAGCGTCAAAAACATCGCGTCGTTCACCTAGAAAGTCGATATCCGCCTTATCCGCACCTTCCGAATAAGCCCCCCATCTTTTTCACTTGTAGTCGCGAATTCATCGGTGTGCGCAGTATGACTTGTTAATCCTTCTAAAAGGTCTTTTTCTGGCAACAGTTTTTTACTCATAACTTACCTCTCGATTCAAAAATGACATTAGATAATTTATAGCATAGTGAGCAGCTAGAAATTAGCTCTGAAACAAGGAAAGGGGCAGAATTGAGTTAGCCAACACGCCTTCCCATCTGACTGCATCACGACAGTGCAATAGCTTGCTCTTATGGGAGTGCTGAACTGCTCGCTGACTAATGAAGTCAGCAAGTCAAAGTAGGAAAATGAGACTTCGTAAACGCCGTAAAGTAATGCGTTGGGCTAATCTTACGGTTTGTTTTTCTCAGCGTTTTTAGGTAGCAACGGAGTTCTTTCATGAGCAATGGTCCAATCATCGTATCCCCCGAAAGCAGCGTTCAGAGGCTTCAACGAGTCGAGTTGCAGGCAACAGGTATCTACGATGAGAAGTGGTTACAGCAACTTATCTTTGCTAACGCTGACCTATTACCCTTTTATGAGATTGATGCGGACTATACCGGTGCGGTACCAGTGTGTATGGAGCTTGCCACTAAGTCGGGTCGAGTGGACTGCATCTATGTGACGCCATCGGGCCGATTGGTCATCGCGGAAACCAAACTCTATCGTAATCCTCAATCTCGTAGAGAAGTGATTGGACAGATACTCGATTACGCTAAAGACTTGATGAATTGGAGCTACGACGAACTTGATACTAAGGTTTGTGCAATTAATGGTGGTCTGTCGCTTTTTGAATTGGTTAAGGCGGATGGCCATGAAGTATTAGAAGCCTCATTCATTGATACGGTCCAGCGAAACCTCTCAAAAGGCCGCTTCTTATTATTGGTCGTGGGCGATGGTATTCGAGAGGGGGCTTTTGAGATAAAGGACTTTCTTAATACGTATGCATCTATGGAGTTTTCTTTTGCCATGGTTGAAGTGCAGATCTTCCACATGCCAGGCGAACAACTGCTCGTGAATCCTCAAGTGATGCGCAAAACTGAAATTACTGAGCGCCGAGTGATTTCGATTAATCAAGTGAGTAGTGAAGTTACTGAGAAACTGGAATCCACCAACGAGCAAAATGAATCAGCCACAAACAAAGGTTCTGGTCAATCCTATGAGTATTGGAGTGCATTGCTTGATTATCTTGAGCTTGATGACACTAGTGTAAGGTTACCAACCCCTTCGACTAAGGGGCACTTATGGTTCGAGTTACCACCAAGGGCACACAATAGTTGGATAACAACTTACCGATCTAAACCCAATGAGGTGGGTGTCTTTGTGAGGTTCAGAAATGACGCACTTGGACAATACTTGTTTGAGTACCTGTATGCTAGGCGAGAGTCATTGATGCCACTATTGCCGGAGGACTCTGAATTTGTCCCAGAGAAGCTAAAAATCTCGCTACCTGTAATAACTCTTGACTGGCAGAACGAAGAGTCTTGGAAAGAAGCGTTTGATTTCTACCAGTTGCGTTTAAATCAAATCTACCCCATCGTTAAACCTTTGCTGCTGCAAGCGCTAAATGCGTATGAAAATTAACGACGTTTATAACCATAAACTGTACAACAAATAAAGTATAAGATGATAGTTCTCTGTAGTGGTCAAGTAAAACTGGCCACAGTTTTATAAGGGAACCAGAACTGTCGTTCTGACTCATTTGGTGTTAATCCACCGTTATATTGATGTGG
>NZ_NCTH01000043.1:0-27818 GCF_002105475.1 Vibrio sp. ArtGut-C1
CTGTACTAATTGCCCGTGAGGCTTAACCATACAACACCCAAGGGGTTTTGATGGACTCAATGAAAGAACGTTGAATGTGTAAGAACGAGAATTAAAAAAAACAGCTTTCCGAATTATTCGATTTGTAAGCAAATCTCACCCTAAAGGGCCGCACTAAAGTGCGTTTGAATTTACGAGCAAATTGATAAAGAATTTGCTTGGCGACCATAGCGTTTTGGACCCACCTGACTTCCATGCCGAACTCAGAAGTGAAACGAAATAGCGCCGATGGTAGTGTGGGGCTTCCCCATGTGAGAGTAGGACATCGCCAGGCTTTAAATTTTGGACACTTGCTGATTACAAGCGAGTGATACCACTGCGGAGTGGTAGTTCAGTTGGTTAGAATACCGGCCTGTCACGCCGGGGGTCGCGGGTTCGAGTCCCGTCCACTCCGCCACTTATATTAAGCCTCAGTCGAAAGACTGGGGCTTTTTTCGTTTTGGTTACTCGACATCCCTTAACCCCATTTCCATATTGAAATCTTGCATCGAGAGGCATGCTCCTCTCTCGCGATGCTTTCTAAGCCCTGTCATGAACTAGTTGATGACAGTCTCGAGATCTCGTTTTGAGCACCAGCACGTGCTTACCAAAGATTCCTCTATAACATATTAGAAATATCTAGCTATGTGACAGAACTTAGTCGTTCGAGGTGTCGCTTTGTTTCTATCTAACAACTTTGAATATAAGTTCAGTGTCGCTGAGATCAAGTATGAGGACTCTAAACTTCTGCTAAGGGCTTGATCAACCTGAGTGCTGGCTCAGACCTTAGTTTGGTGGGATTTCAAGCCCGTTTGGGGGAGTGATCTCGCAATCATTCTAAATGCTTCTTTCTCTATACAAATACAAAGTCGCTCATTGTTAAGTGTTGTGGAAGTTTAGCTGTGGTGTTTACAGGGAGCCTATATTGCCAAGGGAAGGGAAGTGATGATGAAAATGCTTAAACTAAAAGACTCCCTCTATGGATACTATCTATCGGCAATAGTTAGTATCTATGAAACCGTAGCGTGACGATTATTCGGATATTTAACTGTATATCAAAGAGTAACAAGCGTTTTGTTCTTGAAGGGGAGTCCGAAGATTAGATATAAAAAAAGCAGCTAGATAGCTGCTTTTTCATCTATTAAGTTACGTGTCTTTAAGAGTCCACTGGCTCCGTATGCTCTGGAGTGGTTATTGCTTGGTTGTTCTCTTCCATTTTCTTCTCTTCATCTTTTGCTTTTTCAATCATTGGGGTGATTGTTGAGCCTTGAATGAGGATAGAGAAAACAACGACGGAGTAGGTCATTACAAGAATAATCTCTTTTACATCGATTAACTTATCTTGAATCACCCAAATACCTGATGGAATGGAAAGTGCCATTGCCAATGCAAGGCCCCCGCGTAAGCCGCCCCACGTCAAAATACGTACTGACCACGGGTTATATTTTCTGTAACGCTTAAAGCCAATGTACGAGAGAAATACGCTTAGATAGCGAGCTGCTAGTACAAGAGGGACTGATATAGCCATCATGATCCAGTCTTCTTTGTGGAATTCAAATAGCAGCATCGACATACCGATCAGTAGGAATAACACGCCATTCAAGAACTCATCGACGAGCTCCCAAAAGTGGTCAAGGTGGTCTTCACTCTCTTTCGAAAAGCCAATAAAACGTGTCCAGTTGCCAATCATAATACCAGATACAACCATCGCTAATGGTCCTGATACATGGATGTATTCAGCAAATGCGTAACCTGCCGTTGGGACACCAATGGTAAGTAATAACTCCATTGAGTGATCATCGGTGGCACTGATTAAGTAGTGGAATAGCAAACCGAGTACGAAACCATAAGTGATACCACCGATAGCTTCTTGGATGAAGAGTAAGGTGACACTACCTACAGTTGGTGCCTCAGTACCAAATGCAATCGTAAATAGAGTGACAAAGATAACCAAACCGAAGCCGTCATTGAAGAGCGACTCTCCTTCAATCTGGGTGGAGATACGTTTGGGAGCATCGAGCTTTTTAACTATAGCCAGTACAGCGATTGGGTCAGTTGGCGATATAAGTGCACCGAAAAGTAAGCAGTAGACTAAATCAAATTGGATGCCAATTAACTGACAGAATCCGTAGAGCGCAAACCCGATAAAGAAAGTGGAAAACAGGGTGGCTCCGAGAGCCAAAACGGTAATTTCCCATTTTTGATCTTTAAGGTTCGGGAGTTTGATGCCTAATCCACCCGCAAATAGTAAGAAGCCAAGAATGCCTTTGAGCAAGAAATCTTCGAAGTTGATCCTTGTGACCGTCTCCGTCGCAATTTCGGTGAGATGGAACCAGTTGTTTTGACCCGCAATTAAGATTAGAAGTGAAAGCACCATTGAACCTGCGGTAATCGCAATGGTGGTTTGCATCTTTCCTATCTTGCTGTTTACAAAAGCAATTAGCATTGCAGCTGCGGATAGAAAACATAAAGTATGATAGACCGACATAGAGCTCTCTATTTGTAACATTTTATGAATGGGATTCTCGACTGATGCTGCTTAAATAGCAAACATTTTTTCGCGATTATTTTGTAAGTTAAGAAGGAGATAAAATAATCATTAATTCCACGTTTAGACGTCTAGACTCCTGAAGTTTGTGTGATAGGATGGAAAGATAACTAAAGGAATGAGGCTGTACTGTGGGAAGTAACGTAAGACAACAGATTGAAGCTCAATTGAAGCAACGTATTCTTTTGATTGATGGTGGTATGGGAACCATGATTCAGGGATACAAACTTGAAGAGCAAGACTATCGAGGAACGCGCTTTGCGGATTGGCATTGTGATCTAAAAGGTAACAACGACCTGTTGGTTCTAAGTCAGCCTCAACTTATCAAGGAAATTCACGCTGCATATTTAGAAGCGGGTGCAGATATTCTCGAAACCAACACGTTTAACGCAACAACCATTGCGATGGCTGACTACGAGATGGAAAGCCTAAGTGAAGAAATTAACTTTGCTGCTGCCAAGCTTGCACGTGAAGTTGCAGACGAATGGACCGCAAAAACACCCGATAAACCGCGTTATGTCGCAGGGGTTTTAGGGCCTACGAACCGCACTTGTTCTATCTCTCCTGATGTAAACGACCCTGGATATCGAAATGTTTCTTTCGACGAGTTAGTTGAGGCTTACTCTGAATCGACTCGAGCGCTGATTAAAGGTGGTTCTGACCTTATTCTTATCGAGACCATCTTCGATACTCTTAACGCTAAGGCTTGTTCATTTGCTGTTGAAAGTGTGTTTGAAGAGATGGGTATTGAGTTACCAGTGATGATCTCGGGGACTATTACCGATGCTTCCGGTAGAACATTATCAGGTCAAACTACAGAAGCGTTTTACAACTCATTACGTCATGTTAAACCGATTTCGTTTGGTTTGAACTGTGCGCTGGGCCCAGATGAGCTTCGTCCTTATGTTGAAGAGCTTTCGCGTATATCAGAATCTTTTGTTTCCGCTCACCCAAATGCCGGGCTTCCGAATGCATTCGGCGAATACGATTTATCGCCAGAAGATATGGCTAAGCATGTTCAAGAGTGGGCTCAAAGTGGCTTTTTAAACTTGATTGGTGGGTGTTGTGGCACAACTCCAGAGCACATTCGCCAAATGGCACTCGCGGTTGAAAATGTCGCCCCTCGTCAATTGCCTGACCTTCCCGTTGCTTGTCGCTTGTCTGGCTTAGAGCCGCTCGCCATTGATAAAGACTCTTTATTCATCAATGTCGGTGAGCGTACGAATGTAACTGGCTCTGCGCGTTTTAAGCGCTTGATTAAAGAAGAACTGTACGATGAAGCGCTCGATGTGGCTCGTCAACAAGTTGAAAATGGCGCTCAAATTATCGATATCAACATGGATGAAGGCATGTTGGATGCACAAGCTTGTATGGTTCGATTTTTAAACCTTTGTGCGTCAGAACCTGAAATCTCAAAAGTACCAATCATGGTCGACTCTTCCAAGTGGGAGGTTATTGAAGCCGGTCTTAAGTGCATCCAAGGCAAAGGCATTGTTAACTCGATCTCTCTCAAAGAAGGTAAAGAGAAATTCGTTGAACAAGCTAAGTTGATCCGCCGTTACGGTGCGGCTGTGATTGTGATGGCGTTTGATGAGATAGGGCAAGCAGATACACGTGAGCGCAAAGTGGAAATTTGTACCAACGCTTACCGAATTCTCGTTGATGAAGTGGGCTTTCCACCAGAAGACATCATATTTGACCCAAACATTTTTGCCATTGCTACGGGTATCGAGGAGCATAATAACTACGCGGTGGATTTCATTGAAGCCGTTGGCGATATCAAACGTGATTTACCACACGCGATGATCTCGGGTGGTGTTTCTAACGTCTCATTTTCTTTCCGAGGGAATAACTATGTGCGTGAAGCGATTCATGCCGTATTCCTCTACCACTGCTTTAAGAATGGCATGGATATGGGGATTGTGAATGCGGGTCAGTTAGAAATCTATGACAACGTGCCTGAAACACTGCGTGAGGCTGTGGAAGATGTCGTTCTTAACCGTCGTGATGATGCCACTGAGAGGTTGTTAGATATTGCGGCGGAATATGCAGGCAAAGGAGTCGGTAAAGAGGAGGATGCCTCTGCACTTGAATGGCGAACTTGGCCTGTTGAAAAGCGTTTAGAGCACGCGCTAGTGAAAGGAATAACCGAGTTTATCGTTGATGATACCGAAGAGGCTCGTGTCAACGCTTCAAAGCCATTAGAGGTGATTGAAGGCCCACTCATGGATGGGATGAACGTCGTCGGAGACTTGTTTGGTGAAGGTAAAATGTTCCTTCCTCAGGTCGTAAAATCTGCCCGAGTGATGAAGCAAGCAGTAGCGCATCTCGAGCCCTACATCAATGCAGAAAAGCAGGTGGGACAAACAAACGGTAAGATCTTGCTAGCGACGGTCAAAGGTGATGTACACGATATCGGGAAAAATATCGTTGGCGTTGTATTGCAGTGCAATAACTACGAAATTATCGATCTTGGTGTCATGGTTCCTTGCGAAAAGATCTTAAAAGTAGCGCAAGAAGAGAACGTCGATATTATTGGTTTGTCAGGGTTGATCACGCCTTCATTAGACGAAATGGTGCATGTTGCAAAAGAAATGGAGCGTCTCGACTTTAACTTACCTCTTCTCATCGGTGGCGCAACAACGTCAAAAGCCCATACAGCAGTAAAGATTGAGCAAAATTACAAGCATCCAGTTGTTTACGTGAATAACGCCTCACGTGCGGTGGGCGTATGTACTTCTCTATTGTCAGATGAACGTCGCCCTGAATTTGTTGAAAAACTTGAAGCTGATTACGAACGAGTACGTGATCAACATAATCGAAAGAAACCGAGAACCAAACCAGTGACATTAGAAGCGGCTCGAGCGAATAAAGTTGCGATCGATTGGGAAGCTTACACTCCTCCAGTGCCTGTTAAGCCTGGTATTCATATCTTCGATGATTTTGATGTGGCTATATTACGTCAATACATCGATTGGACACCATTCTTTATGACTTGGTCACTTGTGGGTAAGTATCCAACAATTTTCCAACATGAAGAAGTTGGTGAAGAAGCAAAACGTTTATTCGAAGATGCCAACGAGTTACTTGATCGAGTTGAGCGAGAAGGCCTGTTAAAAGCGCGTGGAATGTGTGGCTTATTCCCTGCTGCGAGCGTGGGGGACGACATTGAAGTTTATGCTGATGAAACTCGTACCGACGTTGTGAAAGTACTGCGTAACTTGCGTCAACAGACCGAGAAACCAAAAGGATTCAACTATTGTTTATCTGACTACATCGCACCTGAAGAGTCGGGTAAACATGATTGGATAGGGGCATTTGCTGTCACTGGTGGTATTGGTGAACGAGAGCTTGCTGATGAATACAAAGCACAGGGAGATGATTACAACGCAATTATGATTCAAGCGGTGGCGGATCGCCTAGCCGAAGCGTTTGCTGAGTATTTGCATGAGCGTGTCCGTAAAGAAATTTGGGGTTATGCTGCGGATGAAGATTTATCTAACAATGATCTCATTCGTGAAAAATACCAAGGTATTCGCCCTGCGCCGGGTTATCCAGCGTGCCCTGAGCATACTGAAAAAGGACCGCTTTGGGAGCTACTTAATGTGGAAGAGAATATTGGCATGACTCTAACCTCCAGCTATGCAATGTATCCGGGCGCGTCAGTCTCTGGTTGGTATTTCTCTCATCCTGACTCACGTTACTTTGCGATCGCACAGATCCAAGAAGATCAGCTAGAGAGCTACGCCGATCGCAAAGGGTGGGATAGGATCGAGGCTGAAAAATGGTTAGGGCCAAACATTAACGGTTAAATTGATGTTTACCTCGTTCAAATGTAACAACTATTGAAACAGCAAAGGGCTGCAGATACGCAGCCCTTTGTTTTATTGAGTTGAACTTACTTCTCGAACAACTCGGTGTGGAGTTTTTGTATGGCTTGTTTCGATACCGATTCATGGAGCAAAAAGCATAAGTTGTGAGGGCTAGCGCCATAACAAATCATGCGTAGGTTAAAGTCTTCTAGCGTGCCAAAAACCTGTTTCGCGTAGCCTTTACTCTCACTCATGTTGTTACCAATGAGAGCAACGAGGCATAGGTCATGTTCAACTTCTACCTTACATAACTCTTCTAACTCTTCTCGTACAGCTTGCGGCAGCTGTGGTGCTCCGCCAGAGGTATCAGTTTGATCAAGTGTTAACGATACACTGATTTCTGATGTCGTGATCAAATCGACAGAGATCTTATGCTTTGCAAGGATCTCAAAGACCTTTGCTAAGAAGCCGTATGCGTGGAACATGTTGGCGCTGCGTAGCGTTACCATGGTTTGGTTACAACGCAAAGCTAGCGCACGGAACAACGGTGAGCTTTCGACTTGGTGGCGAATCCAAGTTCCCCCTTTTTCTGGCTCTTTCGATGACCCTACAAATACCGGAATGTCGTGGCGCAATGCGGGTACTAGCGTAGAAGGGTGAAGGATTTTAGCGCCAAAGTTAGCCATTTCTGAAGCTTCACTAAAGCTGATCTCGGGAATTGGTGAGGCTTTTGGCGCAATTCGCGGGTCTGTTGTGTAGATGCCTGGAACATCAGTCCAGATTTCTAACCCTGCCGCTTTGACGCTCTCAGCAATTAAGGCGGCGCTGTAATCGCTGCCTCCTCGACCTAGTGTTGTTGTATTACCGGCTTCGTCAGATCCTATGAAGCCTTGAGTAACAACAACGGATTGTTGGCAAAGTGGTACGAGTTTATCTTGCGCAAGCCTCGAAATTGCTTCAATGTTTGGCTCCGCGCGACCAAAGTTGTCATCAGTACGCAGCACATCGCGGATATCAAAGCGCACTGCTTGAATGCCTCGCTCACACATTAACTGAGTTAGAATGTGCGTCGACATGAGTTCACCACATGCGACTAAATGATCGGTTAACTTCGCACTAGCTTGGATAGATGCAGCCTCGGCCAGGCTGGTTACGGTATCTAATATGCCATACACCTCGGCAGCAGTTTTCGTGCTGTCTTCGAGCTGAGTTAAAATGGCGTCATGAATGTTGGCCAGATTTTGCAGCAGTTCAGTACGGTGCGTTTGATCCTGTACACCATTGGCGAGTTCTACCAACAGGTTGGTGACGCCAGAGCAAGCGCTGCTCACGACCAGGCGAGTATTTGGATTGTTTTCGATAATGGTGGCACAACGACTCATTGCCTCAAAGTTGGCAACACTGGTTCCACCGAATTTAGCTACGTTAAATGCGCTCACTGCGTTCTCCCACGACTTCCTAAAAAATTGTACATCCAATGTTTAGTGAGAAAAGGAACAGAGCAAAAAGAGAGGTATTTAGAATGCTATTTGAAAAATTTACCCTCAGAAGCCCTTCATCAGACTGCGCTGATGACAGTTGATGGGATTCAGCCCAATTCAACCGACAAGTCAAATCCTGCAACGTTGACTTACCTCGGCACTACTCCCCCTCAATGATTGGTGTTGGAATTGCGGTTCCACAAATCATCTACCTGGGTAGCGCTCCTCTTCTACATAAAGCTCAAACATTGAACGGTTTTGAGGCCTTAATGTCAATCAATATTTCAACCTTTATGGTGTTTTTTATTAACGATTTTGTGACACTGGTTTGACCTCCATACTTACGGCTAATTGCTGATAGAGGAAAAATCTATTAGGGTGAAGAACCCTACACCTGAGCCATGTTATTGAATAGAACTTTTAGAATGCTCAGGATAAAAGATAATCAAGGAGCTGACATGTCGATCCAAAGCTTTATTCCACCTCACCGTATTTTAATGGGACCTGGTCCTTCTGATATTTATCCTCAAGTGTTACAAGCACTAAGTCGTCCTACTGTAGGTCACCTTGATCCTCTGTTTATCGGTATGATGGATGAGCTCAAGCAGCTATTGAAGTATGCCTTTCAAACTGACAATGAGTTCACTATTGCGGTTTCAGCTCCTGGTAGTGCAGGGATGGAAACCTGCTTTGTAAACTTGATCGAGAAAGGCGACAAAGTGATCGTCTGCCGTAACGGTGTATTTGGTGAACGCATGCGCGAAAATGTCGTCCGTGCTGGTGGTGAAGTTGTTATCGTCGATGATGAATGGGGGATGCCTGTTTCCATTGATAAAGTTGAGCAAGCACTCGAACAGCACCCAGATACAAAAATTCTTGCTTTTGTGCATGCGGAAACCTCAACTGGTGCAGTCAGTGATGCTCAAGTATTGGGTAATCTGGCGAAACAGCATAATGCATTATCTATTGTTGATGCGGTGACGTCACTTGGTGGTGTGCCGTTAAAAGTGGATGAATGGCAACTGGATGCGGTTTACTCTGGCAGTCAAAAATGTTTGTCATGTGTATCAGGGCTCTCACCAGTGACGTTTTCTCCTGCCGCGATTGAAAAGATTCAAGCAAGAACAACACCAGTACAGAGTTGGTTCCTCGATCAGAGTTTAGTTTTGGGGTATTGGAGTGGAGAAGGTAAGCGTAGTTACCATCATACGGCGCCAGTTAATAGCTTGTATGCGCTTCATGAAGCTTTATTGATACTGAAAAATGAAGGCTTAGAAAACGCTTGGGCTCGTCACCAACTGATGCATGAAAAACTCAAAAATGGCCTACAAAAGTTAGGCTTTGAATTTGTTGTGGACGAAGCCCATCGTTTGCCGCAATTAAATGCGATTTACGTGCCTGAAGGAATTGATGAAGCAAAAGTTCGTGCTCACTTGCTAGAAACCTATAACCTAGAAATTGGTGCAGGCCTCGGGGCATTAGCTGGTAAAGCGTGGCGTATTGGCTTAATGGGTTACGGCGCTCGACCTGAAAACGTTGCACTGTGCTTAAAAGCGTTAGAAGAGTCACTCACTGAATAAAGCTATACCGCAATGAGATAAAGAAAAGCGAAGGTCATCCCTTCGCTTTTTTGTACTTATTACTCTGCACTTGAAGTGGGTGCTGGTGAGGCAGAGATTGCTTGAGACGGTGGTTGGTAATTGACGTCACTGAAATCAATCTTCGGGAACAAAAACTGTGCTTCAGCTCGAATTTGCTCTGCTTTACTTGAGTCATCTAAGCCTTGGTAGGCCAAAATCAAATTATTATAAAATGCAGGGCGAGGCTTATCTTTGATGATTTTTAGCGACCAATCGATATAAGGCTGAATCAAGGTTGCGTCTTGTTGGTACAGCCCTATGTTTAAAAACGTGCTATAGACATCCCAATCAAACCTGTCTTTCCAAACTACAGGGTTACTGACTTGATTCAGAATATCAGGGTTAGTTGGCCTAGTGGTCTCAAACTTCGTCAATACATAGTTTGTATGCAATGCGCTTACCATGTAAAACGTAAATGCAACGGGAATTACCAAACTAAAGACTCGCAGCAAGCTTTTGGTCACATTACTAAAGCCGACTTGTCGATAACGAGAGACGCGCTGATCTACCCAGTACAGCAGGATAACGAAGATCAACCAATGCACGAGAGAGTGGTAGAAAGGGTATTCCAGTTGCGAGTGCAATACGATAGGTATAAACAAGGCCAGCAACGCAAGACGAGTTCCGCGTTTGGCTTGATAGATTCGATACAGTACCAGTGCCATCGCTAAGAAGATGCCGAGTATTGGCAGCAAACCACCTTCTACTCCCCAGTAAAGTAGCTCGTTATGCGGATGATCCATGGCTGGCAAACCAGCTGGGTAATTCTCATTTAGGGCATGTTGACGAGCCGTATACAGCATGTACTCAGATTCAAACTTGCCATATCCATAGCCAGTAAAAGGCTTTTCAATCACCATGTCTAATGTTTGCGGAAAAGTATACGCTCGAGGAGACTCCATGTTTACTTTTTCTGCGGCTAACCCACTTCCATCAGGAAAGGCAAGATACATGACAACAATTGAGAGTGCGAGCCCTGTGACAAGCGACGTAACCCAGCGGATAAAGCGCCCTTTGGTTGCAAAGCGATACATGTATGGGATGACCAACAACACGGCGATGATCGATGCTAACCAACCAGTGCGTGAAGCCAACGCCACAATCAATGGTAAGGTTAAAACTGGCACGGCATAGAGAAGATAAACATCGCTTAACTTACGGTCGTATTTGTAAGGCTGACGTGCAAGTAAATAGCTGGCAATCACCAATCCTGTCGCAAGAAAACTGGCCATTACATTAGGCTGTTGGAAAATACCATAAGGACGATTGGCCATCGTGTCGTAGCCAAACGGATTGCCTGGTTTGAGATACAGATATTGTGTCAGACCCAAAATGGCTTCGATAACAACCGCAAGGACAATGAACCATAACAGGCGTTGGCGATGTTTATTACTGAAATGAAATTGTTGTAAGACAATAAAAAACAGGACGCCACACCACAGACCAATGAGCTTGTTGGCTGCCAAACTGCTATTCGCATTTGGGTACAGAACGGGCACCGTCATGATAAGAGCACTAATGAACAAGCCGATGGTTAATTTTGAGTAACGTAGCGCTCGATTATTCGCGAGTTGGTAGCACCCAATGCCTAATGCAAAGCTAAAAGCAATCCAAGTTGTCGCATTGAAGGAAAGTGAAAGCCCTGAACCGCCGGGGTTGGGCATGAAAAAGTGCATTGCCAACACAAATAGTGTTGCCAAGGCAATGAGAAACTTGCGATTGAGGGGAACCTGTACTTTTTCGGGAGAAAGCTTTGTTCCACTTACATGTATAGTAGCCATAGTTATTGCGTTGTTTTGAATGAAAAAAGACCAGCACTTGCTGGTCTCGGTACTTTACCTGTTTTTTCTACTTCAACATAGGCTTAAGGAAGTGAGCTGTGTGCGAGCCCTCGATTTGCGACACATCTTCCGGTGTGCCTTGAGCGATTATCTCGCCTCCACCCTGTCCCCCTTCAGGTCCTAGATCGATAATCCAGTCCGCAGTCTTAATGACATCTAGGTTATGCTCGATCACCACGACAGTATTTCCGTGGTCGCGAAGTCTGTGCAATACAGTGAGCAACTGCTGGATATCATGGAAGTGCAGGCCGGTTGTTGGTTCATCCAAAATGTACAAGGTTTTTCCTGTATCACGCTTGGATAGCTCTCTCGCTAGTTTCACACGCTGAGCTTCACCACCGGAGAGTGTCGTTGCCGCTTGACCTAGGCGAATGTAAGACAAGCCAACATCCATTAGAGTCTGTAGCTTACGTGCTATAGCAGGTACGGGTTCAAAGAACGTTCGGGCGTCTTCGACCGTCATTTCTAGCACTTCATCAATGGTTTTGCCTTTGTAACGTACTTCAAGTGTTTCACGGTTGTAGCGCTTACCTTTACATACATCACATGGCACATAAACATCTGGTAGGAAATGCATTTCAACTTTAATGACACCATCACCCTGACAGGCCTCACAACGACCACCGCGTACGTTAAAGCTAAAACGTCCAGGCTTGTAACCGCGAGAACGCGACTCTTGTGTGCCTGCAAACAGTTCACGGATTGGGGTAAAGATCCCCGTATAGGTTGCAGGGTTAGAGCGAGGTGTACGACCAATTGGGCTTTGATCGATATCGATAACCTTGTCGAAGTGCTCTAGGCCTTTAATCGATTTATAAGGTGAAGGTTGAGCCGTTGTTGCTCCGTTGAGTTGGGTGTGAGCAATTTTAAAGAAAGTATCATTAATCAGCGTTGATTTACCTGAGCCAGATACCCCTGTAATACAGCTGAATAACCCAACAGGAATAGAGAGGTTAACGTTCTTAAGGTTATTACCTGTTGCGCCTAAGAGCTCAACCGTTTTTTTCGGATCACGCGGCGTGCGATCTTTCGGTACTGCGATTTCTTTAACGCCACTTAAGTACTGACCTGTCAGAGAATTCGGATTTGCGATTATCTCTTCCATGGTGCCTTCCGCGACAACATTACCACCGTGTACGCCAGCGCCAGGACCGATATCTATGACATGATCCGCACAGCGAATAGCATCTTCATCGTGTTCTACCACGAGTACGGTATTCCCCAAATCGCGCAAATGAGTAAGCGTTTTTAATAAGCGTTCATTATCTCGCTGGTGGAGACCAATCGACGGTTCGTCCAGAACATACATCACACCAACAAGACCCGCACCAATTTGGCTGGCTAAGCGAATACGTTGAGCTTCACCACCAGAGAGCGTTTCGGCGCTGCGAGACAGGTTCAGATAGTTCAAACCAACGTTAACCAAGAACTGCAGGCGATCGTTGATTTCCTTCATCACTTTTTCAGCGATTTGGGCGCGTTGACCCTCCAGTTTCAAGGAATGGAAGAATTCCAATGCATCAGCAATGCTGAGTTCAACAATCTCAGGCAGTGTCGTATCAGCAATAAACACGTTACGTGCTTCAAGGCGCAGACGAGTACCACCACAGCTTGAACAAGATTTAGTGGAGATGTATTTCGCAAGCTCTTCACGGACAGAGTTGGATTCTGTATCACGATAACGACGTTCGAGGGTATTCAGAATACCTTCGAATGGATGGCGTTTAACACGAATATCGCCACGATCGTTGATGTATTTAAACTCAATCTCAGTGCGGCCAGAGCCCTTTAGAATGACATCTTGCGTTTTCTTTGGCAGAGAATTAAAAGGGGCATGGAGATCGAAACCATAATGATCGGCCAATGAGGTGAGCATTTGGAAGTAGTAGTAGTTCTTTTGATCCCAACCGCGAATCGCACCTTGTGCCAAGCTTAATGAATCATCTTGAATTACTCGGCTTGGATCGAAGTATTGCTGCACACCCAAACCATCACAAGTGCCACATGCACCAGCAGGGTTGTTGAATGAGAAAAGTCGCGGCTCTAACTCTTGCATGCTGTAACCACATTGTGGACAAGCGAAGTTGGCGGAGAAAATAATCTCTTCACCGTCTCCATCCATTGGCGCGACAACCGCAATTCCGCCTGATAATTCGAGCGTTGTCTCGAAAGATTCGGCTAAGCGCTGTTGCAGGTCTGGACGAACTTTAAAGCGGTCTACCACGACTTCAATGGTGTGCTTTTTATGTAGCTCTAGCGTTGGAGGATCTGAAAGATCGCAAGTTTCTCCATCAATACGCGCACGAATAAAGCCCTGAGCTGCCAGGTTCTCAAGCGTTTTAACATGCTCACCTTTACGCTCTTTGACAATAGGGGCCAACAGCATCATTTTGCTGCCTTCTGGCATCTCCAAAACTTTGTCCACCATTTGACTGATGGTTTGTGCGGCAAGAGGGGCATGGTGCGTTGGACAGCGTGGTTCGCCTACACGAGCATACAACAGACGTAAGTAGTCGTACACTTCGGTAATTGTACCGACGGTTGAACGCGGGTTATGAGAAGTAGACTTCTGTTCAATAGAAATCGCAGGTGATAACCCTTCAATATGGTCGACATCGGGTTTTTCCATCAGAGACAAAAACTGACGAGCGTAGGCAGAGAGAGACTCTACGTAGCGTCGTTGGCCTTCTGCATACAATGTATCGAAAGCGAGAGAGGATTTACCGGAGCCACTTAGTCCAGTAATGACAATCAGTTTATCGCGAGGGATTGTAAGATTAATGTCTTTGAGGTTATGGGTTCGGGCACCGCGAACTTCTATTTTATCCATCGTTTTTGCTCTATGTATAACCAAGTGGGGCAAGTATTACATAGTGTGAGAAATGTGCAAAGAAAATTACTGGATAAAAAAACAGTAAGAATAAAAGCCCAACATAATGCCGGGCTTTAGAAACAATAATTTCGTACTACGACGATGCTTTATACCGCTTTTTGTGTTGCGTGTTTACCTAACTCAGAGGCTTTTTCATCTTTTAGATAAAGGTTTTCAAAACAGTAGTTGGTTGCTTCGATGTAACCTTCAACACTACCACAGTCAAAGCGTTTGCCTTTGAATTTATAAGCCAAGACACAGCCCGCTTTTGCTTGTTTAAGTAGCGCGTCAGTGATTTGAATTTCACCACCTTTACCTGGCTCTGTGTTTTCAATCAGTTCGAAAATATCAGGGGTCAGAATGTAGCGACCAATGATCGCAAGGTTGCTTGGTGCCGTGCCTTTCTCAGGTTTTTCTACCATGTCGTCTACGCGGTAGATGTCATCTTTGATCATTTCACCAGAGATAACGCCGTATTTGTGAGTCTCATCTTCTGGGACTTCTTGTACGGCAACGATAGAACAACGGAACTGTTTAAATAGCGCCACCATTTGAGCTAGCACGCCTTCTTCTTCGTTGACACAAAGGTCATCAGCAAGAACGACGGCAAATGGTTCGTCACCCACCAGTTCACGCCCGGTCAGAATCGCGTGGCCTAAGCCTTTCATCTCGCGTTGACGGATGTAAGTGAAGTTTGCAGATTCAATGATTTCACGGATATCTACCAATAGCTCTTCTTTATTGGTACCGCTAATCTGGTGTTCTAGTTCGTAGTTCTTATCAAAGTGGTCCATGATAGAGTGTTTGCCACGACCTGTCACAATACACATGCCGTTCATACCAGCTTGAATTGCTTCTTCAACGCCGTATTCAATAAGCGGTTTATTCACGACTGGCATCATCTCTTTTGGCATAGATTTCGTTGCCGGTAAGAAGCGAGTGCCATAGCCTGCAGCAGGGAACAGACATTTTTTAATCATTGGGGGAATATCCTATCTCGTTATTATCAAGAATCTGCGCATAACTTTAACACGAGAGTCGTCAATGAATCATGAATAAAGTAGGAAAAAGTGTGAGACTCAGTGCGGAAAAAAGATGAGCGACTCGTCATTTCAGTCATTAGAGTCGCGGCATCGCATCATGACATTAAGTTTTGATCTGCCCACGCGATAGCCTGAACGCGATTCTTCACTGATAGCTTTTTGAATATCTGATACAAGTGCGATTTGATGGTGAATTCACTGACAAATAATTCCTCGGCCATTTGGCTGTTCGATGCGCCAGCTTGCAAGCAACGCAGTACTTGCAGCTCGCGAATGGTTAGGTCTACCGTGGCTGGGGCAGTATGAGTATTAATGACGTTACGGTAATAGTGTAAAAGTTGACTGGTTACATTACGCGGCAGCCAGTTTTGACCGTTAACAATGCCTTTTAATCCTTCTCCAATTTGCTCTAGCGTATCTTCGGAATAGAACAGCCCCTTTAATTGACCAAATGAAAGAAGCTCATCCGTGGTCAGCCTTTTAGGGACATTGAACACAACGGTTTCAAAGTTCTTCCATACCAGCGGTAAGTTTTTGATCGATTGAACGAGTGATTTATGTTCACTGAAGTCGATCAGTAGGATTTTGTTACGATGCTGTGGCTTAGCTTCCATGAGTGCTTCGGTTGAAATCACCGGGATGCTCATATCAATGTACTTTTCGAGTGCTGCCACCTTTTTTTGCGCATTATCTTCCATACTGATCAGAAATAGCTTTCTTGCGTAAGCCGACTTTCTCACGAGTTCAAATCTCCCAGTGTTCAATAAAGGCCATAAGTTGGCATTAAAGAGAGGTTATAACCATAGCTTTACTGAATAAATGCGTTCGAATTCAAAGCTTCACGAAACGATGTCTGCAACGCGAATCAAAAGTGCTACATGCGTAAGTTGAAATGCGATTTGGGTTCTAGTAGGTGACTCATTAGATCACAATGGTATTAGACTTTAATCAAAACATTAAAGCGTGCTATTCTAATGCGCTAAAATTTTATATATCCAGAGTGAAACGGAGCACATCATGGCCAGCCGTGGAATTAACAAAGTTATTTTGGTGGGGAATCTAGGTAACGACCCTGAAATTCGTTACATGCCGAACGGCGGTGCAGTAGCAAACATTACTATTGCGACTTCTGATTCATGGCGTGATAAAGCGACTGGCGAACAGCGCGAAAAAACGGAATGGCACCGTGTTGTGTTGTTCGGCAAACTTGCGGAAGTAGCAGGTGAGTACTTGCGTAAAGGTTCTCAAGTATACATTGAAGGCCAACTGCAAACTCGTAAATGGCAAGACCAAAGCGGTCAAGATCGCTACTCAACTGAAGTCGTTGTTCAAGGCTTCAACGGCGTGATGCAAATGCTTGGCGGTCGTGGTCAAGGTGGCGGCGCACCAATGGGCGGTCAACAGCAGCAGCAAGGTGGATGGGGTCAGCCTCAACAACCAGCTCAGCAGCAGTACAATGCGCCTCAGCAACAGCAACAACAGCAGGCTCCGCAGCAACCACAGCAGCAGTACAATGAGCCACCAATGGATTTTGACGACGATATCCCGTTCTAGCAATTACCCGAGATCTATTTTTGTTAAGTTTGATTATTTAAATTAAATATAACAAGGGTTTGAGATAAAAGTTTACAGTGAGTCTTGCAACTTCTGTAAACTTTTTTTATGCTAACATTATGGTTCGGGGTTACCTTGAGTATTTGTTAAGTTTGAGTGGGTTTAAGGACGCAATGAAGACAAAAGTATTTCAAATGGCGAGTGGAGAAAGCTACTCAATTCTTTTAGGTGAGGATGGTATGCCACTGCCTTACCATAACCTTTTTGTCACCCTGCATTACCGAAATCAATCAAAAGCAAGTAACACCTGTTCTCGTGTTTTTGATCACCTTAGCTTTCTTGAGGAAATTTGTCGGTTTGAAAATATTGATTTGATTGAACGATGTAAAACGGGTGATTTTCTGACAAAGAAAGAGTTTGAGAACATTAAGAAACACTCAAAGCTTACAGTTGCGTCATTCCGTGAAATGGTTGCGAGACATAAATCCCCTAATGTCATGAGCATCAAGGAAAATAAACTTGAAACGGCAAGAGCCAATTTAGTCGTCAATCCTGAGGGGGACATCTCCCCCCACACAACATACAACCGATTAACTGTGTTTGCGCAATTTATTGGTTGGCTCGAAGAAGAATTGTTTCCCTCTAAAGATTCCACGGCTGAGATCGAACTCAAGAAAATGAGGGGTGACAAGTTTGGCACTAGTGATGAAGCTCTTGATTGGGGAAACTGGCGCTCTCTAGAGCCAATTGAAAAAATTCGAGTCCTTGATGTGGTTCACCCTGACTCCTCAGAGAATCCTTGGAAATCAGAATCTGTTCGATATCGCAATCAACTTATCGTAAACATGTTTTTTGCTATTGGCTGTCGCCATGGAGAACTGCTTAAAATCAGAGTAAAAACGGACAGCAATCAATCTGATATCAGAAAGCGTGACAAAGACGGTCGTTACTTCGTTATGATCCGCTCACAAACTGACTACAGCGACAAACGCAAGCACAGACCAGAAGGTAAGACCATGGGGCGATTCGTCCCAATGGATAAACGTTTGGCCGATATGTATGAAAACTACCTTATCCATCACCGTCCTAATGCTACTGGATCTGAGCATATCGAGTACCTGTTCGTTACTCATAACCATAAGGTGCAAACTAACACCGCCTTATCAATGGCTCAGGTAAATAAAATTTTTCGTGAGATTTCTAAGGTGGTTGGCTTTAGGGTACACCCCCATAGGATACGTCATACGTGGAACGATGAATTCAGTGAGTTTGCAGATAAACGCATTGCCGAAGGAAAAACAACGGAAGCCAAGTCGGAAGCCGATAGGCGAAAATTGATGGGCTGGAGTGAAGATTCCAGTAGTGCGAAACGTTACTCAAAACGACATGATGATAAACGTGCAATGGACATGGCGTTAGACCTTCAAGAAGAAGAGTCAACCACCATAAATTCAATCGTCCAGCAACGTGATGAAGATGTTTGGACAGGGGAATAATAAAAAATGAATCACAATCATGTGAATTTTGACTTTGCTAATGAAAGCAAGGTCACGACTACAATGTCCCATAATGGTTTTGAATTTGATTACCTATCTAACCGATGGACATTAAATCGTGACGTAACTGTATCGATGGACTTTTTGCATGACTTTGTGCAACCGTTGCGGAATGATGTTCGTGAGGCCTTTGCTTACTTTGCGGAGTGCCACTCCCCAAAGTATGTTGAAAACCTCATCAACATGGTAAAGCTTTATTTGAGGGAGTCAGATTGCGATCACTTTTCTGAAGTTGGTTTCTTGTCTTTCAAAAATAAGATGTCTAAACCTCACCAGTACAAAGTTGCGTATGTTAGAGGCTTTGTGCGTCAAATGCGTTTCTTAGGGTTGGATGGACATGTCGATGATGCAGTCTTTAAACTGACAGACCAATGGAGTTTAAGTGGCAATGATAAAGGCGCTGCCGTCCTGACCCTAGATCCTGAGACTGGGCCATTCAGTGATTTAGAGTTCCAAGCAATAGGTTTACATGCTGCTCATCGATATGCTGAAGGAGCGCTTAGAACAGATGAGTATGCTTGTCTCTCGATGTTTAAGGCGTCGGGTCGCCGTGCGGTTCAGATAGGATCAATAAAATGCAAAGACTTTTCGTATTCGTCTAAATATACGGAGTCTCTAATGTATGTGGTGCTGATTCCTAAATCTAAGGTTCGTGGAGGAAAGTTCCGTAGTATCCTAAAACCTTATGCTTTAGTGAATTCGGTTGCACAGGTTGTTGAGCTACATATCAAAGAACAAACAGCTAAGGTGGAAGCAGCTTTAGGGCGGAAAATGACGCTTGAAGAAAAAGGTGAACTACCTTTGTTTATCGATGTTGGCACCATTGTAGAAATTCAATCAATACCCCCAGGTTCATTAATGGCCTATCTCAAATCCGAATTGCCGCATATTAAAACAAGCAACCTAACGAGTAAGCTAAACAGTGCGGTCAAAAAGCTGAATGTCATCAGTGAGCGAACTGGTGAACCTTTAAAATCAACAAGCTATCGTTTTCGCTATACCTTGGGAACCAGAGCTGCTAGGGAGGGGGCTGGTATACTTACCATTGCCAACCTGCTTGACCAGTCTGATACACAAAATGTAAAAGTGTATGTTGCTAACGCCCCTGAGCATGCGGTGCATATTTCAAAAATCATGAACCAACCGCTGGCTCGGTATGCCTCTGCTTTCGCAGGCAAACTGGTTGAAGACGAGGCTGAAGCCAATACAGAAAATGCAGGTGCGGCACGCATTCCTTGTCGAGAAAAAGACTGTGAGGTCGGCTCTTGTGGCTCAAGCAGTTTTTGCCAAGATTATGCCCCTATCGCTTGCTATTTATGCCCTAAATTTCGTCCATGGGCACATGCTCCGCATCACCTGATCCTCGACTGGTTGGTTGACGAGCGAGAGCGATTAAAAGTAGATGCCAATGGCGACATGCAAATCGTTGCAATCAATGACAATGCCATTCTAGCGGTATGCCAAGTAATCCAGCTATGTAGGGAGTATAACAATGGCTGATGTATTGATCTTTAAGCCTAAGCATGAGCTTGAGCATACGAAAAACCAAGCCGATTTCATCGAATTAGGACGTCAGATAGCGCCATTAAGCAAGAAGTATGTCTACGATGAAAATTACTGGCCTGATGTAGGTAACTTCACTATTTTTGGTGCCAATAGCCGACAAAAAAATCCAGACGAGTTACTGGATGAATCTTTAATTCCCTTTGCAAAAGCTTACGTTACCTATGGCGGCGGAACCACATCAGGAATCAACGTTAAATTCCAAGCCTTACGCGCAATCAATGCTGCTTGGCAGCGATTACACAAGGACGAAGATTTTGAAACCACCAAGCTTACGGGGAAGGACTTTGATGCAGCTCAGCGCGCGGCTAAGGAATCGTTAAGTGCAGGAGCTGCTTATCAGGCTGGGCGTGGTTTAAATAAACTTCTCAACTTCTTGATTGATTACAAATTGGTGAAGCCATTTAAGTGGAAAAGTGGACTCAAAAAGCCTGCTGAAAATGCGACAGGGGATGATGCTGACAAGAGAAGGCAAGACAAAATGCCTGACGAAAATGCGTTGATGGCTCTCGCCTCCGTCAATGCTCAAAAAACAGAAGACTTAAGTCCACGGGATATTTTCACGACATCTACGATGACCTTGTTGCTGGCTGCCCCAAACCGTGGTTCAGAGCCTTTGTACTTGCTTTCCGACCCTATTCATACCGATGAGTTGAAAGTTTGGGAAGTACTAAAAATGGATGGTTTTACTAAAGATGATGTGAAGGAAATCCTTAAATACCAAAAAGAGAACGAAATTGTTTTTGAGGATACTGAAGGCGTTGTATTTGACGACTCTGGTAATGTCAGAGAAGACTCTCTGGATGCTGGCGATGAAGAGCTAGACCTTACCGCAACCATCCAAATTAAAGGCATAAAATGGTATTCGGGTAAGGACTTTGGGCACGCACACAAGTGGATTCCTACGTGTATGTACAGTGTTGTAGAAGCTGCTGTAGAGCGTTTGAGAGCAAAATCAGAGCCTGCACGAAAGTTTGCAAAGATGCTAGAAGAAAGTTCGTGCTTTCCACGGCATGAGCTTTGTCCTGACGTCCCTGAAGACCAACTCCTAACTATGGATGAAGCTGCAATGGCACTTGGGTTGGATTCGTCAGGGTATGGTGACCTTTCTGATGCACAAAATCGCAGGAAATGGCGAACATCTAGAAACCATTTCCTAAAGCGTAAGGGGATCTTACGTGAAGATTACCAAGTTACGCTCCGAGATTTAAATGTAATCCTTCGAAAAGGTCTTCCAAAGGACTTTCCTTATATACCGTTTAATCGGGGGAATGGGCATGTAAAGGTTAAATGGTCAGAGGCTTTGTATGCTGGATTTGCTAATTGCTTGGACACTGCAAAATCAACCATTTCTACCGAATTGTACATTCCGACCATTAATACGTTGAATGAAGACCTTGCTCCAACGAAAAAAAAGAACAGAACCACAGGAGAGTTAGCGACAGGTGTGCGTTCGGTTTTTCAGCGTTGGGGGCACGGTGATTTGATCATAACTTCGCATCAGATTCGTCATATGTTAGACACCATGGCCGCAGTCAATGGTATGGATGGAGAGCAACGTGCTAATTGGGCGATGCGAAGCGATCCTAGGCACAATCGTTATTACGACCACACAACTCCTGAGGAGTATGGTGCGGACTTTATTGAAGACCGAGAGGCAGACCTTGTCTCACGGGGTTTGATGGAGAATACAACAACGGGAACTATACAAATTCAGGTGCAGGTGGCGACACCAAGAACAGTGCAAGAGCTGAACACTAAGACGGCTTTAACCGCACATACAAACGAATTTGGCATGTGTGTGACGTCCTACATGGAAGAGGTTTGCACTAAATATCGCGACTGTATTAACTGCGACCAGCAAGTTTGTGAAAAAGGCGATGACGGCAAATGTGAGCGCATTCGTAAGCGGCTAAAAGAGGAGAAAAGACTTCTCAAAATGGACAAAAAAGCGGTTGATGATGGTGTTCAAGGGGCTAGGCAGTTCTATGAGCGCAGGAAACTGACCACAGAGCGCTGTGAGCAACTGCTTGCCATGATGGAAGACCCAAATATCGAGGATGGTTCTTTAATCAAGCTGCTTAACGTAGAGGATGTTACCCAGTTGGATCGTGCGATGGATGCGAATGGGAAAAAGCGTTTACCTAAGATTGAAAACTTTCAGCGCATCAAAGAGAGCCAGAAGGTTACCGTCACGGTTGATGAAATGATTGGTATTGAGAGCAATCCAGAATCATTTGAAGACGAACTACTTGATGCTTTAGATGAAATGGATGCAATAGACTTTTTTGAGGATTGATTATTGTGGCTAAACACTTAACAGACACGGATATTAACAATGTTTGTGAGCTTCTGGATGATTGGCCTACAGACTCTAAGCTCACATGGGAGAGGTTGGTAGAGGCAGTAGCACACGATTACAAGCTTTCTACTACGAGGCAAACACTGCAAAAGCAGGCACGTATCAAGCGAGCATTTACTGAGGTTAAGGCGCTTGTCTCGGGTAATTCCCCTAAGGCTGTTGCTGCACGCAATAGACACCTACCATCCAGTTTGAAGGCTGCGGCTGATCAACTAGAAAAGCGGGAGCGAACCATTGCGCGACTTGAAGCCGAGAACAGCCGACTACTTGAGCAATTCCATACTTGGTTGTACAACGCCACCCAGCATGGAATTACGATTGAGCAACTAAACGAACCATTGGAAACTAAACAAGAAAAATGAGTGCTCAATGAGCAAAGTAGCTACGGAACTCCATGGCTCGCAAGCAGATGAAAGTTTAGCTAAAAAAGAAATACAGTCTGCCACGGATGTGGCAGCAATCAGCCGTGTTGCAAAACTAAATAGAACAGAAGTTCTAAGCGTGTAGTGAATTAGTCTGAATGAAATCTGTCAGCTTCATCACTTCGATGTGACTTGAACTAACAGGGCATTCTAAATCGATTCTACCCCATTATCAGACAGAGTAAATACTCATTCATATCCTGTTGATGGGCTTTGCCTTACTAAAATATCCATTCTTCTAATGTTGCTCGTTGCGAATCCCCGTGTTGTATTACGGGGTAAATTCCACCAAACTATAAGGAATCCGCTAAACCCTATCCCTTTATTCTTTTCAATGTCCTAACATAACAATACGGTAGATAAAGAACTTAAAGTAACGATAAGAGCCACGACACTTTGAGGTAAAAGGCCGAACTTAAAGTTCGGCTTTTTTGGATTGCTCTAAACACATTAATCAGTCCTCTGCACCTTACTTTTTTTCACCACTTAGCTGCATCACATCAAACACAAAAAGCAAAATTTCGATTAAATCGAATAACTCTTTGAAACTATTATCTCCATTTAATGTGTTAATTGAATAAACAGCTAGAACTACTGCAAGGCATATATAATCTCTGCACATACTTCACCTTCTTTATTTCAAAAATCAAGGTAATCGTATCTAATCTGACAATGCCTTTTCGGGTTGGGGGTGAGTTCACTCAAATACAGCTCAAGCTAAAAAATATGTGCGACAATTTATAAGTTTTTATTAAAGTTATTTGTTGTTTTTCCCAATCATTGATTACTTTCCTCCTTAAGTTCTTAAATATATATACCTGCGGAGTTGTTACACTTGCGCTATCGGGTGTTTATCTAGCTTAACGTTATTGATTGCTTTTAATTTTGCACAATATTCTTACATATTTCATGAGCTTTGTGGCAATCATAGCGTCCGGTTTTGCTCCAATTTAAAGTAAAGCGATACCTGTTAAGATTTCTTGTGGAATGACTAATTGTCCTGTTGAAAGTTCCAGCGCGTTCTTGTGCATCTTAAAGTTTTCCCAATCTTCGGAGGTGGCTAGTTCCCTCCCTTTGGTTATTCTCATCAAACGCTTACACTCTGGCGGGATAGGTTTTCCATCATCCTAAGGTTTGACCGCCCTCACAGTTTTAAAACATAGCTTTGCGGTCTCTTCTACGCTCAAACCACTCTCAAATTCACGAAAAATATAGTTTTTAGTCATTTAGTGGAACTTCATTGAATAGTTCCTCAAAAGAGGGATTTTTGCTACAAGGTGCATGTGCAATTAGATTGAACATAAGCAGGCAAAGTACATACGGTACGAAGGCTTTTTAACACTCTCACTAAGTTATTGATTTTCTGTTGAAGACTTAAACGAAAGACCGCATCATATCTATGCAAAGAGCGGCATAGCGCGGTATAGAAAGTGTTATATGTAATTGGGAGGGTTAATGAGACAGATTAGCGAGTTTTTAAACGCTGTAGGTGGCTTCGGAGAAGTCAGCTACTACCGAGGTCATGCTGATATTAATTGGGAATTACTGCCATCTATTGCGCGAATTGATACTTCATTGATAGACGTTGATGAGCATATTCATTGGCGTGGTCTAGAACTAGATATTATGCGAGAGTTTGAAAAGCATGGTAGTTCCCTGTTAAATAAAACACCTAAGAATGGCTTGGAATGGCTGATACATGCTCAGCATCATGGTCTACCTACAAGGCTACTTGACTGGAGTACCAATCCTCTTAAAGCTTTATTTTTCGCAGTGGAAAACCCACTTCATGATAATGTGGATGGGGTTCTTTTTGGGGTTGCACCTAAGTTGAACTACGTGTTAGAACGTTTCGTCGATGTGAGCAAAGAAGACAAAATTGTTGGTTTCCATTCTTCTAGTCTAAACAGCCGTGTTTTTGCGCAGGAAGGGTGTTTTACAATTTTTCCAACACCTAAAAAGTGGGAGGCTTTTACGTCAATAGGTATGGATAATGGAACTGTCGACAAGCTTTCTAAGTATGTTGTGCCCAAAGAACATAAAGCTGCTTTAAGAAAACAACTAACTCAGCTTGGTATTTCTCACAAATTTATGTTCCCTGATCTCGATGGTTTAGCTAAATCAATAGTTAGAAGTGCTGGTTTATAAATTACATATAACAAACTGTTTAAGAGTGATTCGTAACGCGTGGCATTTTCGCTATGAGTTGGCTTTAGGGATTAAGGTGGTGTGCGGAGGCTTTTATATTGCGTTGCTCACCTTAACAGGGCGTTATATTTATGAGGTAAGTTTTGAGTTCAATTAATCATCACTATGTCCCACAATTGTATTTACGAGGCTTTATTGCTGAGTCTGGTCGTATTCAAGTATTCGATAAAAAGTTGGGTTCATTCAAGAAAGATAAGCAAACACCTCGAACAATATTATTCGAAAAACATAGAAATACAATCACACATCGAGGTGTGCGAACTGATGCACTAGAAAAGCTCTACGGGACAATTGAAGCACCATTGGGGCAATTTTTTGATTTAGTTCGCAAGGGCCTGTCGGAGAAAGAACTAATATCCAAAGAAGGCATTTATCTTCTAAAGGTATTTGTAGCGTTTCAATTTTGGCGAATGCCTTTGTTAGATCCCTTTGTAGAGCAGTACATTAAAACTCTAGACTTAACACGGTTTGGAGACAGAATTACACTGAATGGGGTCAATATTGGCGATTGTGACCAAATAAAAAACGCATTAGAAAATGACTCAGGCTTCAGGCATTACTTTCGTAGCTTTATGCTGCCTCTACTAACGTTTGATTTTAGGGTACATGATAGTGACTATGAATCATGGAAAGTCCATCATGTTTCGCCAGAATACGGAGGTTGGAACAACTTTTTAACGGGAGATAACCCGCTACTCTTTGACGATTTGACTCAGATGTTCGCATTTAAGTCTAAGTTTATTATGCCTTTATCGAATAATCAGTTGATTACTTTTTCGCCAGCTCAAAATCACGCTATGAACCTAGATCCGCTTTTTACAACTTACTTAGCAATGGCTACATATAATCAATGTCATCGATATGTTGTAGGTACTAATAAAGACTATATTGAGCAAATAAAGTTATTTTTGGGTTCAGAAGTGGAACCTTCAGATTTGAGAGCGGAGTTATTTACATACATATAACGATTGAGCAGTGCAATAAGGTTTGGTCGTGGAAATAACCGATTTGCTATACCTGAAGTTATTCATTAATTGCTGATGTTCGATTCTCCGAGACTGATAATTGTCCAAAGACGCGCTGACGCCGATCTCGGCAAACACGTCTTTGCCCCAATATGTGTTTTGACTTCCATATCGAACACGTAACTACCATTTATTTTGGCCTACATTTCCTAATGACAATTGTTCATAGGTCGGTAGCTACTCAGTTAATAAAGAGGCTATACAGGCGATTAACACTATGGCTTGACACCATTAAAAGGTTTTTCTTCACAAGAAACAGGAGCAACACCCATATTAGTGCAAAAAGACTGTTTGATATGATGATGCGTGTAAGTGGTTTTAGTGTGGCTTTTCCCAGTTATTTTATCTGTGATAATGTAATTATGTTCTCTCGTGAAAGTAGTACGCTTTGGGCCTATCGTGTCATAGCATTTCCCAGCCGATAACGTAACATTGACGGTATCAGTAACACCACCTGCAAGACACCGCCATTCTAATTCCAAAGGTGTATTAACTGGTAACAAAAGTGTCTCTGTAAAACTTTTGGTTTCAATGCCATTGACTTTATTAAGAGCGGCAAATCCACCATCATAGTGGTGATAACGAGCAACACGAGCATATTCACCACTATCCATATTAACGTCTAGCCCTTCAACCATTTCAAAATCTGAATTAGCGCAACCGCTTAATGACGTACTCAAGATAACGCATAGGAATATTTGATTTTTATTCATCTATACAACAACCCTAAAAACTAAAAAAATCGCAAAATCAATGGATAACCATCTGGTTCAGCATCTTAGCACAATAAAGTTGATCAAGAAGCATTTGATTAAACTTACCTATTTTATAAAGGAGGACTCATTTATCCGTCATGCCTTCTCAATGTACATAAACTAATATAGCGTCATACTAAGTATTAAAGTGGCATACTGAAAAATGCGGTGAAGATTAGATCTCGCTGCCTTTTTGTCATTTGTTCTTAGCTCATTTATGCCCCTTTATTGGTGTCGTCAACAAGCCTACGGTCATAGTTAGTCGAGTTTTGCACAAATATAGCTAATGTGAAGAGACAAAGATTTCTTCATTAACAGGTGGTTTTGAATTGATATCGTCTTTGTACCAAGGGTATTTGGGATTAAAGACCATCAAACATTCTGTAAATGTGCACAGAACTTGTCTTTTTTAGCTAAAATACCTAAGAAATTAGGCATATTGCATAGCAAAACAATTCACTTGCTTACTGTGTGATTTATGCACTGTTGGTAAAATGTACTTTTGAATTGAAAGTATATGATATGCCTATAGAATTCCCTAAGCCGAAACGGTTAACAAGCGCTGGATATGCCCCAGTTCAGGATGATGTCCCTCTTGCTCCCCCAACTCCAACCCCAGCGATCGAACCTGAGCCTGTGGCGGGGTTTGAGTGCCGTATTAAGATCTATGCACCAAAGTCCGATCTGTCTAGCCTGAAATTAGGTGTCTTCTCTCTTAGTAAATCTGATAATGAGGAGAGCGTTAGACGCTGGCGCTCTGAAGAAGCGCTAGACTCGTATACCCTGCTTACTGGAGAGTGTCATGTCGAAGAGCCAAAAAAGCTGACTCATAAGTTTCATCAGAACTTTGGCATCTGCACATCCTTTGACGTTATGCCAAGATCTATCGACTCAGGGTACTTTAATGCGGAGTTTATCCCCTTGTTGCCATCCCTAGAGAGCGAGTCTAAATTAGGCTGGGCTTTGCATGGTTTCTATTACTACTTCTACGAAGGTAAGTTGTTGTATGAACTCGATATACTCGGTGACGGAAAGTGGGGATGGCGTATTACTCAATCTTCATCGTCTGATGGTATATCTAGCACCCCTGTAAGCGATCAGGTTTTTAGTTCTCTACT
>NZ_NCTH01000044.1:0-26021 GCF_002105475.1 Vibrio sp. ArtGut-C1
TGTACCTTTCTGTTAATTGTTCTGGCGAGAACTACATCAACAGATTACACCGCAACTTCCCTTCTCTTCCATACACCAGAAATCAGCATAGCTCCTTTCAACTTAGTGTACGGGGATAGAGGAGAATGATTAGCAGTTTCCTCACAGCCTAAATAAGCCTAGATGCTTATCATCTTAATCGCCACATTATTAACTTTTCTGGGGTAATGAATCGCTACCTATTTGATAGAAATTATTAAACTAGCTACGCTCACTTGGTTTTTTCTTATTTATCTTATTCTAAAGGCATAATTTAGGTTGTTGACTCTAACTTGTAAGTAAGATGGTATTCCTCAAGCCTATACTACTGTCAACTATGTCATAGAATATCAGAAATGTCATGATGTCTATTATTAATAGCTACAGGTATAGATGAAGGAAAACCTACTCTTACCTTTTTGAGGCTTTGTTGCGTAATTCGGTCAGAGAACCCAACTGCCTGAAATTGAAAAATTCTTATACAACATACTGAGTTTTAGGCATACCAAGCCCTGTAAGTTTGTTCAGCGCTTTAATCATGGCGTAAGTCTCACCAACCTGAGCATTATAGTTTCTCAGGCTTAACCGCCCACCTAACAACTGCTTCACTCGATACATTGCTGTCTCTGATAGTGAGCGTTTATGATAGCCGTACCGCTTTTTCCACTTATTGTTGGAGCCGTAGAGCTTCTGGCAACCTACCGCTAAATTCCTAGGGTGACCATTCTCCCCAAAGGCTGCCCCTTCTCTTGGAGGAATGAGTGGAACAGCTCGCTTGAACCGTATGGCATCGTGGCAATCCCTTGTGTCATAAGCGCCATCACCAGATATCTCGATAATTCTTCGGCGTGTTTGCTTGAGCAAGTTAGGAAAGACTTCTGCATCGGTAACATTAGATAGACTCAGTTCTGCCGCGACGATTTCGTGAGTGCTGGTGTCTACCGCTAAATGCAATTTTCTCCAGACTCTACGCTTCCCGTCAGTACCATGCTTCTTGACCTTCCATTCACCTTCGCCATAAACCTTGAGACCTGTCGCATCAATGGCTAGATGCTGTATTGCACCTCTAGTCTTGGGTTTAAATGAAACCTCGACTTGCTTAGCTCTTCGACTGATACAACTGTAATGTGGACAAACTATAGGGACGTTAGCCAATGAAAAAACAGAATCGATAAACCCTTGCAATGCTCTCAATGGCATTGAGAAAACTCGTTTCACCATAAGCGCAGTGGTAATAGCTAAGTCGCTGAACTGACGAGGTCTACCGCGTTTATCTTGTTTACTCTGCTTCCATTTGCGAATGGCTTCTTCATCAATCCAGAAAGTGAGTGAACCACGGTTGATTAAGGCTTTGTTGTACTGTTTCCAGTTCGTTGTTTTGTAGCGAGGTTTCGGCATGAGACTAGGATAATTAACTTACTTAGCCGATCAGATCGTAAGTTTCTGATTTAGTTCCCTCGAATTACGCAACAAAGCCGGCGGTAGTTGCACAAGCTGGTGTTTAAACGATAAGGCATCATCACGGGTGAATGAGTTAATCCCTTTGTTTTTAACAATGCGCAGTAGCAGCTCAAGTCTAGATCTGTATCGAGCTAAGGCTTTTGCGGAGACTCTATCTACTGTTTTAGCTGCCATGAATAATTCAATACAGTCAGATAGTTTCGAGTCTTTCCTCTTGGGTTGCTGCTTAGGATTTAATTGTGGTTGTTCAGCTACAACTAGATTAGTTACAACAGGAGTCTGTGACAATGTAATGTATTGGAGTTGAAAGAATTCTCTATCGTAATTGGCTGTGTGTTTAGTCGCTAAGATAGTAGCTTCACGAAGGTTGGTTGTATGAAGTGAGAAACGAATTCTTTTCTCATTTTTGTAGTGTTGTTGAAGGTGAGAAGGGATTCTTCTCTGATAGTAAAACGTAGTATTTCGTTTGGTGAGATTTCTCATTAAATGTACCCCAAATTGTGGGTCACATCTAAGAAAGTCCATAATATCAGGTAGGTAACTCTAGATTCTCATGGCTCCAGAGGTTCCTCCAACTACAGTCCCCGCTACCTAGGTAGCACCTGAAATAGTTAATTCTTCGGCGAGTTATGCTAATCAAATGTTACAATTTGATTAATAACCACTCTCCTGCAGTCTTCATCGGAACAATTACTCAATTAAATGAGTAAAGGTTAGTTAATGATGCTGGTCATCATTAACGTGTGAACTCTATCATGTTTTTGGTCCATTTCAACACCCTATATCAATTTATTTTCAACGAAATAACCCCACTTATTTTCACGAAGCTATGTTTACCAAGTTTTTTGTGTGAGCAACTGCATAAACAAAACTCATTGGGCTAGGGAATAGAACCAAGAACACACTTCAGAACGATAAATGTGTTTCGATTATTACGACATAAGTTATTCAATTAAGGACACAAATTTGATTAAAATCGGAGCACTTATTTTAAAATCTACGCTAAGTTGACCTTATGGGGCGTATAAATGAGTTACAATAAATCTTTGTGAAACCGTCTATGGACCTAGGCAGTTTTTCATGAGTGGACAAGGAGGCGGTATGACCAGATTATTAGCCATTGCGGTGTTGATTGCAGTAGCATTTGTGCTGTTTCGTTATCGAACCAATGAAAAAGTCCAAAAAGCGACCGTTATAACATTAATTGGCGCCTTTCTGATTTATACAGCATCGATTATGTTTGCGGAATTGATCCGCTAGCAAAGTAAAAGAGTCCTTGGAGTAGTATACGGTGAGTTCTCAGAACAAGATGGAAGAACAAGACGACGTTGTTGTCATTGAAGAGCGTGACAAACGTACTCATATCTATATCGCGATTGCTGCGGTATTAGGCTTAGCATTTGGTGGCCTTGTTGGATCGATTGTCACTGCGAACAAGTGGGAATCGACTTATCATGTGCTAGAAGAAAAATACCAAGCGTTGACGCAAGATAAAACGCAGTTGGTGTCTCAAGTAAAAGTGCGCGAAGAAGCGCTCGACCAAGAAATACAAGATAAAGTCACTGAACTGCTCGCAGCGAAAGATGAAGCGCACGAGAAAGCGCTTAAGAAGTTACAAAAGCAATTGACTGAGGTCGAGAAAGTTAACCTGTCGCTAGAGTCTCAATTGAAACAACAGGCAGATAAGATCAATACGACGAAGTCGGAAAATGAGAAGCTGAGTCGTCAAGCGGATATGCAAGCGACTATCTTTGAACGATCGCGCGAGGTGTTTCAAAAAGAGCTGAAAATTTCGCAAGAATTGGAGTCCCTAGAGAAAGAAAGGGCGAAATTATTGCCTAAGATCGAGAAACTCAAAAAAGAGTGTGATGTATTTTTGGAAGGTAAATCTTGGGACGTGAAATCGGACGCGTGTGATAAACACGATGAAGCCAATTCACGACTAAGTCAGGTCGATCAAATGATTGAAGTTTATAAAATGGATCTCAAGCAAATCAAAGCAATAACTGAAGATATCGGCCTCTAGATCTTTTATACCTGATTTTGGAAAGTAAAAGGAGCTCTTTAAGAGCTCCTTTTTCGTTGCTAGCTTTAAACTCGGGAGCTAGCGTTTATTCTTAGATACGCGAGGCGTCATAGCCTGAAGCAAGCAGCAATTCTCGCTCATGTTTAATCAGTTGGGCGCGATCTTCAATCAGTTCATTGAGAGCTAGTGAGGGCTTGCCTGCTAAAGCCTTGAACGACTCAAAAGATTCCGCGGTGTCGATTTTTTCAATCATCTGACTGATGACATTACGAGCCTCACACGGGTTACTCGTAGTGGTAAAGTATTCCACTTGCTTTGCTGCCGATTTCATCTCTGTCAACAGCTCAAGTGGGCTGCTCTCTTTTGCTACCGCCATGTAGTTATCCAGCACGCGCTTTGCATAAAGCAGTTCTTTGAGGGGGATATCTCTTCCACTCTCGATTAGAGATTCGCTAAGGATCATACTTGAGCTCATGGGCATTCCTTCTTATATACTACGCAGCTTTTGATGTTTCCCTGAGTCTAATTTATTGAAGTCACATTGGGAATGGGTAAAAAGCATTTTTAACGCATTTTTATTCACTAATAAAAACGCGAATGCGATGTTTATCCGGATCGGTAGCCACAAAATTTAAGCCATACACCGAAGTCATTGGTGGTTGAGCAAACTCAACGCCCATGTTTTTCCAACTGTTGTAAACGTGCTCTAACGTATGGCGGTTGCGCACTGCAAATGATAACTCGGTGCCACCACCTTTGATGTCGCTGGAAGGGGAAAGAACATCACTTTGCTTGAGTGACAGTTTTAAGCCATTTGCGAGTGGCATAGAAGCAAATGTTGGAGACAAAAACGTGACCTCACAATCAAACAGTTTCGAGTAAAAAGCTTGGCTTACTTGGATGTCCTCAACATAGAGGACGAATGAATTGATAGTTAGCATGGTCTGTTTCTCAATTTACTAGAAGTATGAGGTTGAATCTAACGGAAGGCTAAGACAGGTTTTGTCAGTAGAAGATTCGAAGGAGAGAGTAAGAATAAAGAAAGGAGCCAGTTGGCTCCCTTTTCACTGAATCAGCGGATATTAGTTGGTACATTTCGAAGCGTACCAGTTGTTTTGATACGCCTTAGATGCAAACAATGCGTTTGCTTTTGCGCGTTCAATAACGGATTCATCGACTTCTAGCGGTTTCATGGTTTGGCTTTCAAAGTCGTATTCCAGGGTCGATACTTTTTCACCAGGAGAAAGCACAACTAGGTTGTCACGCGTTAAATAACCAAAGTTTTTGTCGTATTGCATCATTGCGCGTTCATCTTCGCGAGCCAGTGGTTTCGTTAAATCACGACCAATCATCGGCGTTTTGGCGTCTACTCCAATAAGAGACAACAGCGTAGGCGGCATATCTATGTTGTTTGCGATACGGTCATCTTTACGTGGTTGAATGTCTTTACCAATGATCAAGGCAGGAATGTGGAAGTGCTTAACTGGAACCAAGTTAGCGCCAGACACGCGGGCATCGTGGTCTGCAATGACAATGAAAATAGTATCATCCCAGTAGGATGAGTTTTTCGCCTTTTCAAAGAACGTACCCAAAGCGTAATCTGAATATTTCACCGCGTTGTTACGCGTCATGTGTTCGGAATCGTATGGCTCAATTTTACCTTTCGGATACTCATAAGGACTGTGATTGCTTGACGTAAAAACTAAGCTGAAAAAAGGTTTGTCGCTTTTTGAAAGGCGTTCAAACTCTTCGTCTGCTTTGTTGTATAAGTCTTCATCACTGACCCCCCAAGAGCCAACAAAGCTTGGGTGATTGTAATCATCTTCTTCGACGATTTGATCAAAACCATTACCGTAGAAGAAGGTTTTCATGTTATCGAAGTTTGCTTCACCGCCATAAATAAATTGCGTGTGATAGCCTTGTGCTTTGAGTAAGTCTGCGATGGTAAAGAAGCCTGTTTGGCTTTTGCTTAGTTTCACCACAGCGCGAGAAGGGGATGGTGGAAAACCCGTGGTTACAGCTTCGATACCACGAACAGAACGAGTACCCGTTGCGTACATTTGCGTGAACTGCCAACCTTCAGCCATGAGTTCATCCAGGTTTGGCGTAAGAGGCAGACCACCCAAAGAACCCACAAATTGCGCTCCTAAGCTCTCTTGTAGCAAGATCACTAAGTTCTTACGTTTACCATGGTAAGTCGCAGGGTTACTGTTCATGGTTGGAAGCAATGTTGGATCAAAGTCGGACTTTTTTGACGAAGCGCGAACGAGATCCAGCATCTTTTGATTATCCATCTTGCCGTAGAACTGCTCTGCGCTTTTTTCTGACTTCATGCTGTTGACAGCAAACAGCAGTGAGTAAGATGAGTTTAATGCTAAGTCGTTAAGCAGTGGATCGTTAGAAAACGCCACCATGGCTGGGTTTAGTGGGCGGTGGCCTAAAGACGAGCGTGCGCCTGCAACACCAAGAAGCACAACAAAAATGGCTAATAGTGGGCGCCACTTCCAGTTGATCTGCTGTGCATTGTCGGTCAGTTTTTGGCTCCACTTCCAACCCAAAACTAGAGTTAATGCCGTGCCTAACGCGCCAATAAACAGCTCTAGCTTATAGCCAGTCCAAAGCATGCCCATGACCTCTTTCGGATAGATAAGGTATTCCACAAACAGACGGTTTGGGCGTAGGTCATATTCTTGAATGAATGGTGCCGTTGCCAGTTCCATGTACACGAGAATCCAAAGCCCTAAAACCATCCATATGCGCAATATCCATTTCCAGTATTGCCCAATCTTGCCGTTTAATGGCATTAGGGCTGAAAGCAGTGCAGGGAGGATGAATAACCAGCACAATGTTGCAATGTCTACGCGTAAGCCTTGGCCTAGGATGTAAATTAAGTCGTTGAAAGAGTCAATTCGATCAAGTTGCCAAAAGGCGAGCAAAACGCGTGAGATAGACAAAAATATAAGTGAAAACAAAGAAAAAGCAGCAATTGGCTGCAAAGGCCCCCACACAGAGCCCTTAGATAAGTTTTTCATATTTATTCGAATAGTTTAATTGTTATGTTGTGTTGTTTTTAACAAAGCAAGCGTGAAATAAACGTGAATTATAATGTGGGTTTATGGTCGAGTAGTGTAAGTGTTGGTATGTCTATGTAAGTGTGGAATGAAGCTCATGTTCGGCTAGAACATAAATTAAACAGGTTATGGCCTGTATCGCTTTTGTTAGCACTTTGGGAAAGTGACGACAAACGTATTCCTACTATTTTCTCTGGGAATGAGCTCAAGTGTTGCACGGTGTAGTGCTGTAATGTCTTTGCAAATTGACATCCCTAAACCCGCACCGTCGCCATGTTCGGAATGACCCCGATAAAACTGTTCGAAGATTCTTTCACGAGTTTCTTTCGGGATTTCTGGACCAGTATCGGAAATTAAGACTTTGATTGTATTATTGTTCTCTGTGACGCTGACTTTTATGTCACTGTGCTCGCCGGAGTAACGAATCGCATTATCGACGAGGTTACGAAATAACACCTCTAACAACATTCGATCACCGGATATAGCGATGTTGGAAGATGATAAACTGATGTCTTGCTTATGCTTCAATGCTAACGGTGCCAAATCAGCAACAACGGTTTGCAACAAAGGGGTTAGCTCAACGGTGTCGAATACACGTTCTGATAAGCTATCTACTTTAGCTAAAGTCAGTAGCTGATGGATAAGGCGGTCAGTGCGTTCAATGCCTTGCAGAATGTTGTGTAAATCTCCTCTCAGTTGCTCCGGATCATTACTTTCAAGTGCATTTTCTACGTTAAGACGAAGGATTGTTAGTGGGGTTTTTAGTTCATGCGCTGCAGCACGTGTAAAGCGTTTCTCTCTTTGCCAGGCTAACTCTAGTTCAGAGAGGAGAGAGTTGAGCGAATCGACAAGTGGTGCGAGTTCAACGGTGTTGTCTTTTACATGAATGTGATCTAATCGGTGTACGTTTCTTTGTGTGATGGCGGAGCGCAGGTCGTTAATCGGTCGGAAATGTTTATCGATCAGCCAAAACAGCAAAAGCAACAAAGTTGGTAGTATCAGCAATTGTTCTATTGATGTGGATAGGGCAATTTCGTGGATGATCTCTTTACGTATCTTGTATTTTTCTGCAACCACGACGTATTCATTATCATGTTTTGTTTGTGGCAGTGAAATCTGAAATGTACGCCATCGTGTACCGTCTTTTACAATATCAGCGTAGCCGTTATTACCAAAGGACGTAGAGAGTGCGTGCAAGGTTTGATCAGAGCTCCAGAGCAGTGTGTTGTCTCGATAGAATTGAAAAACCAAGTTTTGTTCATAAGGGTGGCCGAACGTTGTGACATTGTCATCGTCAGACTTTGACATTGACTCAATGCTTTCCATCCACTCATTAAATAATTCTCGATGGTTAGCGAGAGTCCTCTCTTCCGTTGAAATTGAGAGCGTCAGCAACATTAATTTTGCGGATTGTCCAAGCCTAGCGTCATAAACTTCTTCGACCTCGTGCTTCGCAGATTGGAAACTGAAATAAAGTGAGATGAGTAAGAGAACACTTACCAACACGCCTACTGATAGAGTTAACTGACGTTTGATCGAGTATGACTTCTTATCTTTCAAGAATGTACCCCACACCGCGAATATTTTTAATGACCACTTTGGGCGCTTTTTTACGCAAATTGTGAATATGAACTTCGATAGCGTTGTCGCTTGAACCTTCATCCCAGCCGTGTAGTGATTGTTGCAATTGCTCCTTACTTTGCACGCGTCCGGCGTTCGTCATCAAACTGGTGAGGATTTTAAATTCGTTGCGCGTGAGTTTAAGCGGCGCGTCATCGTAGCGAATGCTTTGCTCCGATAAGGATAAAGATAACAGCCCAACTTGAATGATTTCTTCTGCACTGCCGGATTGACGGCGAATCAACACACGCAAGCGAGCGAGCAACTCTTCGAGTGCAAACGGTTTTCCGAGGTAATCATCTGCGCCGCCATCAAGGCCTTGAACGCGATCGCGAATGTCGTCTCGTGCGGTAAGTATCATCACTGGGAGCTTAAATCCGCCTTTGCGAATATTACGCAGAACTTCCAATCCATCGATATCGGGTAGAGTGAGATCCAAAATTACGGCAGTGAACGCTTCTATTTTGAGTGCGCTAGTCACGCCAGACCCTTTTTCCACCCAATCCACGGTGTATCCATGGCGACTTAATGAAGTCACCACGGATTGACCGAGTAGTTTGTCATCTTCTACGAGTAATAAGCGCATGGATTATTTCAAACTCCCAAGAGTCGCTTTAATTTCCAGTTTTCGGCCTTTATCCGCCAAAGGTCGGTCAGGGCGAGGTGATGCTTGCATTGCGCGAGTCAAATACACTTTCGCTTCTTTGTCTCGACCTTCTTCTGCAAGGAAGTCTCCATAAAAATAGTTCGGATCGATGCCTTTTGGATTGATCTCTAACGCTTTTTTCAACATTTCTTCGGCTTTATCGTCATCACCAAAGCCAATTGGCCACCCCGGAACTTTGTAATACAAAGAACCTAAACTGGTGTATGCAGAGCCATTAAGCGTTTGCGGAGACGTTGCAATTACCCCTTCGAGTAAAGATTTGGCTTCTTTGGCGAGTGATAGGGCACCTAAGCCACCTTGAGCACCAGCCAGCGATGCTTTATTGATTGCCAGCCAAACAGTGAGTTCGGGATTACCGGGTTCTCTGTCGAGATAAATACTGGTTTTGGCAATCGCACGATGGAAGCATTGTTCCTTTTCGTCACCATCGGGCGTGCTGTACTGACATTCCGCCCATTTCTTTTGAACCTGTTGCAGTGGAGCATTACCTGCCAACGCAGCGGTCGAAGCTAACGTTGAACAAACCGTTAAAGCGCAAAGTAGTTGTTTGGTATTCATCGTCCATGTCCTCTTCAATGACTGACTCGGTTTACGTATTGGTGAATGGTTTCTTGTTGCTTACGAATCGCAGAAGAAACCACGTTTGGAAGCAGTTGATTGATGCGTGCAAAAAGCTTCTCTGGCCAACCAATCCATTTCGCGGAGATTTCTTTTTCCAACATGGCGACAACGTGATTGGCTACAACTTGCGGCGAGTCCGTTTTGTTACCCAGTTGTCGATTCATTTCATTGACGGCATCGCTATTGAGTGAGGTTTCTGTCGCTCTTGGGGCCAAATACAGCGCACGGATTCCGGTTGCGAACAGTTCTCTGTCGAGCGATTCGGTAAAACGGTGCAACCCCGCTTTTGCCGCGCAATAGGAGGTATAGCCTGGGTAGCCAATTGAGCCGAATGTGGAACCAATATTGAGAATCACCCCAGGCTGTTTTAACCACGTTAACGCCGATTGGCACAGCAGCATCGGCGCAACGAGATTGAGTTGGATTTCGTCTGCAATCTGCGTTGGTCGTTTGTGGCTTAACAACGAGAAATCGTTGCTGCCCGCATTGTTAATTAGTGCGTCCACTTTTTGATGTTGGCGCGCTCGATCTTTAATCGCTGTTAATCCTTCTGATGAGGTGATGTCTGCAACGACTAGGTCATGGCGCTCTGGATTCGACAGTTCACGCTGTAGTGTTTGCAAGCTCTCTTCGTTTCGCCCAACAAGAATGAGGCTGGCACCGCGTTTTGCTAACTCTTGCGCGATGGCTTGCCCAATTCCGCCCGTTGCGCCTGTCAGGAGAATGGTGCTGTTGTTAATGATCATGCTTCACCTCACGCCGCTTGTTGGGTTGAGAAAGAAGGCAAAGAACGCAGCATTTGTCCGTACAATGCGAACACCATTTTTGCGGAGTCGATGATGACTTGTTGATCTTCCACTTTGGTGATTTTGTTCATCTGTGATTCAAAAAATTGCAGATGATCTTGGTCTAACACGCTGTGTGAAACTAGGTAAGTCATTGCCGAAGGCGGTAGGCTTAGCGTTGACTGGATTTTTTCAGCCATTTGGCCACCAATGCCGACGCTGGTGCCTTCTAATACCCACACCATGCCAAACAGCGCGAGTGGGTTGTGGCGGTCAATGTTGTGGTAAAGGTAGGAAACCATCAGTTCAATCGGTGCACCTACTTGACCTACATCTTTGTTATTGCGCACTGCTTCGGCATCGCCGCCGCACGCTTTGATGTCATTTAAAATCCATTCTTGATGGCCTTTCTCTTCCTCGATGTACTCGGCAATGGCATCTCGTACCCATTCGTATTCGCCAGATAGTCGGCCTCCACACGCCATCAGCAAGGGAACAGTGTGCTTAACGTGATGGTAAGCTTGGGTTAGAAAGGCGATATACATATCTTTGGAAATGTTGCCTTGTTGAACGTCTGCGATGACTGGCGCAGTTAACATTGCTTGTTGAGCAGCGGTAGTGCTTTGTTTGAGTTGTTCGAAAAATAAAGTCATAACCTTCTCCTTAAGAAGCCGTTAACTAAGATGCAGTTTGGAAAGACGTAATGTGTTGCTGAAAGGGCAAATCGATGCGTTGGAGCTTTTGCGCTTGCAGCGTTAATTCAGGCGTTGTGCTCGCTAATAACTGAGCCACATCATGTTCGATTTGATTTCGTTTGAGCTTGCCGTTATCCGTGTACCAACCAGAGATGGCTCGTGGGTTGTCCAGCAGCAATAAGGTTCGGATTTGAGCGTAATCGGGTAGGGTTCGGTTTAATGCATGAACCTTTGCTTCGACGTCTTCGCTATTGGCAATGACAGCACATAATGTTTGTTGGCTATCACCTGTAACGATCAGTGGCGTCATCGGCAAAAACGCCAACGCTTCTGATTCAATCCATTCCGGTGAGACATTTCTGCCATACGCGGTGACGATAAGGTTCTTCTTGCGCCCCGAGAAAGTGACAAAACCTTGCGCGTCGATTTGGGCTAAGTCGCCAGTTGCTAACCATTCTTGAGTAAACGGCTCATTCAAATAACCAAGAGCAACGTTGCCTTTGACGAGCAGTTCACCATCTTCCGCGATACGAATCTGAGCGTGGGGAAGTGGTTTGCCACACGTTCCTGCTTTAAATGCGGCTGGTATATTCAAACAAACGACGGAGCCACATTCAGACAAGCCATAACCTTCAAACGCAGGGATGTTCAGCGCATGCGCGGTGTTAATCAGTTGCGACGACACTCTTGCGCCGCCAACGGCGACAAATTTTAGAGAATCCACAAGAGAGGGCTGTTGTTTCGCGATCTGAATGAGCGCAAGCAATAAAGCCGGTGTTAGCACTAAGCTTTCTGGTTTGATGGTCGCTAATGCTTGTGCAAACAAACCCGGTTCGAATTGGCTCGAACCGAGTAGGCCGGTTTGCTCTCCGGGTAAAATATATGACGTCACGCCCAACATGAGTGGAACATAAACGCCGGTTATGTTCTCGAGAAGCGTCGATAACGGAAGCAGCACTAAGTGTGAGTGCGCCGCGCTGTTTACTGCGTCGGCGAGCGATTTCGCCACCAAACACAAATGATCATTGCTTAAACACACGCCTTTAGGCTGACCAGTCGAGCCAGAGGTAAAGGTGATTTTTCCGGTTTCTGGTAGATAAGCTACCTGTGTATCTTCATCTCCCAACTGGTTACGACGCAGCAAAGGCAAATTTGCAATGGAAAACGAATGGTCTTGCTGGTTAAAGCTTTGCTTAGGATGAGAAGCCAACCATGCTTGCCAATCGCCGACTAAAGCATCGACGCCTGATTGCTCTAATGTGTGTTCAACTTGTGCATCAGAGAAAAAAGTCGGAATAGGTACAACGACTATGTCTACCGCCATCGCCGCCAAATCAACAATGGCCCAATCGATGCTGTTTTCTGCGCGTAGCGCGAGTGCTTTGATGTTCTGTGCAATAAGCCCGGCGGCAACGAGCTCGATCTTGTTTAACAATTCAGAGTAAGTCAGTTCAACCGTTTGATTCGCTTCGTAGCCGACAAGTGCTACTCGATCTGGTGTCGTTTTTGCCCATTTTGTAATGGCATCGAGGAGAATATTCATACATCACCTATATTCTGGCGTTGTGTTTAACCAAGTGGTTGTGGTTGTGTTTGCGGTTTTAACGACGTTTACTTTTCTATCTAGGCTTGTTTGCGTTTTCTTTCTTGGACTAATCGAAGACGCTCGAGTCCTTTTTGCAGATTGCCAGCTAACACACGCGGTTGATGTTCGTAGTATGACCCCCAAGTAGACTCGGCATCGGGGACTTTGTTTTGATCGGCCTGCGCGATGATATGAGGCTCCAATCCTAGGCGCGCCATCATGGCGTGAAGTGGATCTGTCGCGGTGAAGATGCACCATTCAAAACCGAGATTGACCAGCATTTCTGCGATCAGGTAGAAGTGCAGAGATGACATGCCCTTAGCGAAAGATGCCAAGTGACCAAACTCCACTAAGTTCGAACGTTTTACGTCGCAGTTAAATACGTTAGAAACCAGCTTTTGGGCGTCGTCTTCTAAATACTGTTCAAGGAACAAAGATTCATCTTCGGCGATGCGAAAGCCGCATACGGAAATAATTTGACCGCCGTCAATGAGGGTTAAATACGCCGGCATAAACTGTTTGAGCTCGGCAAAGAATGCTTCTTGATAACGCTGAGAAACATGCTCGATAACTTGGCTCCAAAGCGGATGCATTGGATAGACGATGTCTAAAGTAAAGCCATCTGCAGAAATTTGTGCATGGTGTTTCATGAGCGCTTCCTTTGTTTGATTGGATATCAACAAAATAAAACGCGAAACTTAAGAAACTCTTAAGGAATGAAATTAAGTAGAAACTTTAAGAAAATACTTGGGAGCAGGGCTCAATATTGTTGTAACCCTTTTTACTACGGTGAATAAAATTAGAGCCAACCGATGTGATCGGTTGGCTCTAAAGTTAGGTGTCACGTATTTTAATGGTCGTGTCGGTTACATGGCTGCTTTTTTAGCTTCGTCTACCCATGCGTCGAACTTCTTCTGGTTCGCTTTGATCCAGCCATTTACATGAGACTCGATGTCTGCTGAGCTGTTCTTACCTTGGCTCATCATCATATTCTGCGCACTAACATCATTGATGTTTAGCTTGATGATTTCAAACAGCTTCGCTGCTGCTGGGTTCTTTTCAGTAAACTCTTTGTTCGCAACGATGCGCATAGAGTTCATCTCAAAGCCGTAGTTCTTACCGTTCTCTAGTGTTGTGTCGATGTCCTTACGCTCACCAGGAAGTGAAGAGAATGGCACTTCTAACCAAACAACATCTTTACCCGGAACTAAGACGCCGCTTACCCAGTAAGGCGTCCAAGTGTAGTAAAGAATCGGATCGCCTTTTTTGTAACGAGAAATCGTGTCAGCGATAATCGCAGCGTAGTTACCTTGGTTGTGCGTTACCGTGTCACGAAGTTTGAACGCATCCAACTGATGCTCAACGACCATTTCACAACCCCAACCTGGGTTACAGCCCGTTAAGTCCGCTTTACCGTCACCGTTGGCATCGAAAAGCTTCGCCAGTTTTGGATCTTTTAATTGACCAATATTTGTGATGCCATATTTTTCAGCGGTTTTTTTATCGATCAAGTAACCTTGCGCAGCACCACTTACATATTGACCTTTGCGGAAAAACTTATCATCACCGCCAGACATTGTGTACTTATCGGCGTGAAGAGGAAACCAACCTACTGCTAAGAAAGTAGCGTCGCCTTTAGCAATAGAGGTATAGCCTACGTTGTAATCCACTTCTTTAGTTGGCTTTACATCGTAACCAAGCTCTTCAAGTGCACGGTTTACGATCAATGTTTGAAACGTTTCCTCTGCAACGGTTGATTGAACTGGTTGAACAGTCACACCTTCACCCGGTAGTTCGCTTGCCACACCATACGTTGAAAATGCGATAGTACTTAGAGCTCCAACAGAGAGCGCTTTCTTCCATGAATTATTCATTGATGTTTCTCCTAAGTTTTAGATCGTCTTGGTTCGTCTTTGTTTTCAGTTTTAATAGGTATGAAACAGGACCTGTGTGATACCAGCGAAGCTTGGTGTTACCCGCATTAACCCCTAATACTTGGGTAATACGGTCTAATAAAATGGCAAGAATTACGATGCCTAAGCCACCGACGGCAGCAAGACCCATATCAAGTCGGCCGATACCACGAAGTACCATTTGGCCCAAGCCGCCAACCGCAATCATTGAAGCGATCACAACCATAGAAAGTGAAAGCATCAAGGTTTGGTTTACCCCTGCCATAATCGTTGGTAACGCCAATGGCAATTGGATGCGGTAAAGCATCTGTTTTTTGTTTGCCCCGAAAGAGTGGCCCGCTTCGATTAGCTCTTCAGGTACTTGCTGAATCCCTAAAATAGTCAGGCGCACAACGGGAGGCAGTGCGAAAATGATGGTTACTACAACGCCAGGAACGTTACCAATACCGAATAGCATAACGATTGGCACTAGATAAACGAACGCGGGGGTCGTTTGCATTGCATCGAGTATTGGTCTAACAAATTTGGCTGCGGTTTGGCTTCTCGCCAACCATATCCCCATCGGTAGCCCGATAAGCAAACAGAAGAAGACGGCGGTTAAAACCAGTGCGAGCGTTGTCATCGCCTGTGACCAAGCACCAATTAGGCCGATAAAAACAAGGGATACAAGCGTTGAAAAACCGAGTTTTACATTGGAAAACTGCCACGCCAGCAAAAATAAAATGAGCACCATGATGGGCGCAGGTGTAGACACCAAAGCAGTTTCAAACGAGGTAAGAATAAAGTCGATTGGAACTCGAATTGCTTGGAAAACAGGGCGACCATGTTCCACCAACCAGTTCAATCCCGATTCTACCCAGCTATCAAGTGGTAGAACCGCATCTTGGAATGGGTTCATAATGTCGAATGGCGCTTGCTCTACAGTTTCTGAGCTTAACCAGTCATTACTTGGGGCAGCGTCAGCACCTGCACCTTGTGACCAAGGATCATCTTGTGCAGGAGCGGTATTCGACCAGGGATCATTGTTAGTTTGCTCTGAAGACATCGTGTTAATCCTTATCTAGTGTTTGTAGAAGACGTGATTTAGTCACGACACCAAAGTAAGTACCTTGCTCATCAACGACAGGTACGGCATAAGGAACGCCTGCAACTAGCCCCAAAATGTCATTGATTGACTGTTCTGGCTGAAGAGTGACTTCATCCGTCAATTGAGCACTGGCTAGAGAGCGGTTTTCGTTGTGAGCCAAACGTAGTGAGTCAAGAGACACGATGCCGGAATATCGGCTAGATTTATCCACGATAATGCCGTAATCACGGTCATGATCCATCAGAATCTGCATCGCAGAGCCTGGGCCATCATTTTCCGATTTCTTAAAGACGGCGGCTGGCTTCTTGCGAGCGATATCTTTTGCTGTCAAGACACTTGCGATGTTTACGCCGCGGAAAAACGCTTCGACATAATCATTTGCTGGGCTGTGCAATATTTCATCAGGTGTGCCAACCTGAACAACCTCACCGTTTTGCATGATGGCGATACGATCACCAATACGCATTGCTTCGTCCAAATCATGAGATATGAAGACAATTGTGCGTTTGTCATCGTTTTGTAGACGAATAAGCTCATCCTGCATCTCAGAACGGATTAATGGGTCTAAAGCGGAAAACGCCTCGTCCATTAATAGAATGTCTGGGTCACAAGCTAATGCCCTTGCTAGACCCACGCGCTGTTTCATACCACCGGATAACTCGTCAGGGAAAGATTCTGCATAAGGGTCTAAGCCAACTCTTTCCAAGGCGGAAAGGGCACTTTTCTGACGTTCATTAACATCAATGCCAGCAAGTTCTAAACCGAATGCAGCGTTTTCGATCACCGTCATGTGAGGCATAAGTGCGAAACTTTGAAACACCATTGAGATATTGTTGCGACGAACTTCTCGAAGTTCGTCTTCAGAGATATGGGCAATATCTTTCCCTTTGAGATAAACACTGCCTTTCGTTGGCTCAATGAGTCGGTTTAGGAGTCGAACGAGAGTAGATTTTCCCGAACCAGAAAGCCCCATGATTACGAAAATTTCACCTTCGTTAATGGTGAGAGATACATCGTTTACGCCGACTGTTAAACCTGTCTGTTCAAAAATACCGTCCTTATCGATACCTTTTTCGATAAGCGAGAAGGCTCTTTCTGGGTCTTCTCCAAACACTTTATACAGTCCCTTAACTTCCAGTATGGGATCCATGTTATCTGTCCTTTTTTGTGTGTTTATAACTGTTTAACGATTTGTACTCTAATTAATTTTAGTTCAACTTTCAACGAATGGGGTTCGGTTAACTGGGCTTTATGTGCATACAATGAACAATGAAGGAGGTGTGGTCAAATGGTGTTTTTATTAACAAAAATAGATAGTTACGACTGTTTTTGTCTTCGATTAACTTTTACATGACATTGGTTTGAATTTATTTTGAAGTTTTTAGTACATTTCAACTCAGCCCATCTGCATAGCTATAAGGAGAAATAGATTAGAGGTCTATATTTAAAAACATTAGAGCTCTAATTTTTGGTTGGAGTTTTATTCTGCGAACTAGGTTAGGTGTTGTTATTCTTAGATTTATTCATTGATTGATTTCAATCTTGGTGATATTTATCGCTGTAGTTTAGGCAACGTATGGAATAAAAGATGGAAGCCGAACAGTTAGAAGTGCTCAACTTCATTAGCCAGTACCCACCTTTCGATGATCTACCCGAAGAGCAGTTAAAAAAGATCGCTCTAAATGCCGAGGTTGCATACTTTCGGCAAGGCACAGAGATACTCAATTTTGGAGACACGATCCGCGACTTATATATGGTGAGAAGCGGCGCTGTGGAGATCTACCGACGTAAAGGCGAACTCTATAACAGGATTGACGCTGGTGGACTGTTTGGACAGATGGGGTTGTTAATGAACAACCGTGTGCGTATGCCTGCCAAAGCGATAGAAGACACCTTGGTTTACTGTATTCCGGAGGATATTTTCAACGAGCTTTGTGATGAGTTTGAAAACTTTGCTGACTATATGGAACTGGAAGACAGCGCGCGTTTGCGAAGCGCAATATCCAGCCGCTCAGAAAGCAATGACTTTACCACTGCCAAGGCACGTAAGATCTTAGCGAGAGATCCGGTAACGTTGGAGGCGACGGCATCGATTCAAGAAGCCGCGATACTGATGGCGGAGGAAAATGTCACCTCTTTGCTTATTGTTCGCCCAGCAGAAGAACTCACAGAAGAAGATGATGAACAACTACTTGGAATATTGACTGATCGCGATCTATGTATTCGCGTATTAGCTCAGGGCATTGATACCAATATCCCAGTGAGTGAGGTCATGAGTTATGACGTGGTGTCTCTGGATTACAACGCTTATGTCTTTGAAGCCATGTTAACCATGTTGCGCTACAACGTGCACCATCTCCCAATTTTAAAAGATAAAAAGCCGATAGGAATTATTGGCATGACGGATATTGTCCGTTATGAATCTCAAAACAGCTTGTTGCTCGTTAGCTCTATCTTCCAACAAACCAGCGTTGAAGATCTCAAGCAAGTTTCTGAACAAGTGAAAGACTGCTTTGTACGAATGGTGAATGAAGATGCCAACGCTCATATGATTGGTCGAGCCATGTCGGTCATTGGTAGTAGCTTTAAACAGCGTTTGGCTGAATTAGCAGAGCAAGAGCTTGGCCCTGCGCCAATTCCGTATTGTTTGGTCGCTATGGGATCGATGGCCAGGGATGAGCAGTTAATTGTAACGGACCAAGACAACGCCCTTATTCTCGACAACAGTTATGATGTTGAGATGCACGGGGAGTACTTTGAAAAGTTTGCCAAATTTGTTTGTGATGGTTTAGCAGCATGCGGCTATGCTTACTGTACTGGCGACATTATGGCAACCAATCCAGAGTGGCGAAAAACCCGAGCGGAGTGGGAGGAGTGCTTTGGCAACTGGATAGATAACCCAACTCCTGAAAGGTTGTTAAACAGTAATATCTTTTTTGATTTATTAGGTGTTCATGGGCGAGTGAAGTGGGCGGAACAATTAAGCAGCTTTATTGTTAGGCGCGCGAAAAGAAACAACCGCTTCCTTGCATGTATGGCTTACAACGCGATACGTCGTACACCGCCATTGGGCTTCTTCAAAGATTTTGTTATGGAAAAAGATGGTCGTCACCGCAATTCTATTAACTTGAAAAGAAGAGGTACAGCGCCATTGGCAGATTTGATTCGAGTACATTCATTGGCAATTGGTTCCCGTTCGCAAAACTCGTTTGACCGTTTAGACGATATCAATGATGCGGGCATTTTACCTAAAGGTCGAGGAATGGACTTGAGGGATGCAATGGAATTGATCTACATGGTTCGAATTCGTCATCAAGCACTCGATATCGAAAATGGAGATGAACCAGATAACAACATTGAGCCAGAGAACATGTCAGAGTTTGAGCGCCGAAACTTAAAAGCTGCTTTCCAAATCCTTAGTAATGCACAGAACTTCATCAAGTTCCGATACCAGAGAAGTAGCAAATAATGTGGTTCTCAAAAAAGGCAGCAAAAGATCAGCCGTTGTTGGATACGTCTCGGACGCCAGAGTGGTCAACGTTATTCAAACAGCTCGCGAAAGAAGCAAGAGACGAGAGGCTCAAACGTTATTACTCGACACCGATGGTTAATGGGGAAACACCAATTGAGGAAGTGCCATTTGTCTCGGTAGATTTTGAAACGACAGGTTTGAATGCGGAAGAGGATGCAATTCTCACGATTGGACTTGTGCCGTTTACCATTGATCGTGTTCAATGTAGTGGCTCTGCGCATTGGGTTGTTAACCCTAATCGTGAGTTAAACGAAGAGTCAGTCGTGATTCATGGCATCACTGATTCTGAAGTCAAAAACGCGCCCCAATTAACCCACATTTTAGGGGAAATATTGGATGCGCTGTCAGGCAAAGTTGTGCTTGTTCATTATAAAAATATCGAAAGGCAGTTTTTTAATAACGCGTTGCTAAATAGCATTGGGGAGGGAATACAGTTTCCCGTTGTCGATACGCTAGACATTGAACATGCGATACAGCGCCGTGAATGCAGTGGCCTATTCAATAAGTTAAAAGGTAAGAAGCCAGGCTCTGTCAGGCTGGGGCATGCTCGTGAAAGGTATCGCCTTCCTGCTTATCAACCTCATCATGCTTTGACCGATGCGCTGGCAACTGCTGAACTGTTTCAAGCACAGTTGCAATATCATTTTAATCGAAGCATGCCAATCTCTTCGATTTGGCAATAAGCGTTGTTTATGATTAAGACAATAAAATGCAATGAAAGGTAGGGGGCTTTGCGATTATTATGGCGGACTGAGTAACCGCTTATAAGAACTATGTTTTTTGAACATGTGCTTGGTAGTGATGGGAGGTTTCATCACTCAAACTCCGACGAAAGTAATTTAAATTTGGTCACGTATTTTTAAGGAGATTATCCGTGAGCACCGATAATAACGGTGGCATTCAACGCCCCGATGGAAAGGTAAACGCGATAGACACTGACTATCAAATTGGTCAGGATAACGTCGCGTTAAAAGTAGGCCCGTTTGGCCTTGATATTCATAACCGTGTTTTTGCAATTTCTGGTTTAGCAATCATCCTATTTGTTGTAGTAACACTATTATTTCGAGAACAGGTAGAGCCGTTTTTCGCAGATCTAAGAGCGGGTTTGTTACACCATTTGGATTGGTTCTTTCTCGCATCTGGTAATATTTTTGTCATTGTCTGTGTTGGGTTGATTTTTACACCGCTAGGTCGCGTACGAATCGGCGGTACAGAAGCGACGCCAGATTATTCCTATGCGGGTTGGTTGGCAATGCTCTTTGCAGCAGGTATGGGTATCGGTCTGGTGTTCTTTGGTGTATCAGAACCTATGTCTCATTTTAGTTCTGCTATTGGTGGCGTGAACGTTGAGAACGGTGTTCGTACTGACTGGGCCCCTCTAGGTGGTGCAGAAGGCGATGCAAGTGCTGCATCTGCACTAGGCATGGCGGCGACGATTTACCACTGGGCACTTCATCCGTGGTCAATCTATGCGCTATTGGCTCTTGGTTTGGCGATTTTCTCGTTTAACAAAGGCTTACCACTTACCATGCGATCCATTTTTTACCCACTGTTTGGTGAGCGTGTATGGGGTTGGACTGGTCACATTATCGACATTCTTGCCGTTGTAGCGACAGTTTTTGGTCTGGCAACTTCTCTAGGTTACGGTGCGTCTCAAGCCGCAACGGGTTTGAACTTCCTATTTGATGTTCCAATGACGAATACTACGCAGGTACTATTGATTATTGGCATCACCGCACTCGCTTTAATCTCAGTTGTTGCGGGACTAGACAAAGGCGTGAAAATCTTATCTGAGATCAACATGGGTCTCGCTGCGCTTTTACTGCTTTTCGTTATTGTTGTCGGCCCGACGATCGCGATTTTAACGGGCTTCTTCGAAAATATAGTGTCATATGTGGCTAATATTCCTGCCCTATCAATGCCATTTGGACGAGAAGACGTAAACTATTCTCAAGGTTGGACAGCATTCTACTGGGCTTGGTGGATTTCTTGGTCACCATTTGTCGGTATGTTCATTGCGCGTGTATCTCGTGGTCGTTCAGTTCGTGAGTTCATTATTTGCGTTATCCTTATCCCTTCTTCTGTTTGTGTGTTATGGATGACCGCTTTTGGTGGTAACGCTATAAGCCAATACGTGAGCGATGGTTATGAAGCCGTGTTCAACGCGGAATTACCGTTAAAACTATTTGCCATGTTAGATGTGATGCCGCTAGCTGAAATTACATCTTTCGTCGGTATTATTTTGGTGGTGGTATTCTTCATTACCTCTTCAGACTCTGGTTCACTGGTTATTGATACTATTGCTGCGGGCGGTAAGGTCGATGCGCCAACGCCTCAACGCGTGTTCTGGTGTACGTTTGAAGGCTTAGTTGCGATTGCATTGATGCTTGGTGGTGGCCTAGCGGCAGCTCAAGCAATGGCCGTGACCACAGGCCTACCATTTACGATTGTTCTGCTTGTTGCAACGGTTTCTCTAGTAAAAGGCTTGATGGATGAACCTCGTCCAAAAGCGGTTTCTAAGAAGAAATCGAAATAACCAACATCAGCAGTTAAATATTTGAATAAAGCGGCATGCGAAAGCATGCCGCTTTTTTTTTATTTTTGAATTTTTGCTGAGAAATGAAGACCATGGAGGACTGTTTTTTCTGTTCGTTTTTTATACTTATTCTTTAAGTGATTTTTTAATAAATTAGACCTCGAACTATTTTAAGATTTGGTTAAATGGCATATTTTTGTGATCTCTATCACAAAAATATCGATAAAAAGGCGGATTATTTGATTTTTAGTCGCGAGGAATGCCCATAATAAAAAGGAAATTTAATTAGACCTCAAAGGATATGTATTTCCACATGATCACATCAGCACCTTGGGTTCTTTATCCAGAGATTGGAGAAGACTCAAGTAAAAAATGGATTTTTCGTGAGCCTAAAATCTCTGATGGTGACGACATTTACAGCTTAATTGCAGACTGTCCTCCATTGGACATGAACTCATCTTATTGCAATTTCCTACAGTCTACGCATTTCAGCAAAACCAGTATTTTGGTTGAGCAAAAAGGCGAAATCGCAGGTTTCATTTCCGGTTATCAGAAACCAGACGAGCAAGACGTTTTATTTGTCTGGCAAGTTGCAGTCTCACCTCGCTTTAGAGGTCACGGTTTAGCATTCCGTATGTTGAAAGAACTTCTCACCCGAGAGGAATTGGGCGGTGTTAAATCGGTAGAAACTACCATCACGGAAGATAATAAAGCCTCTTGGGCATTGTTCAAAAAGTTAGATGCGATGAACGGCAACTCTGGCCAAGTAAGCACATTTTTGGATGAAGAAGCCCACTTTAAAGGCAAACACGATACAGAATATTTGTATCGCATTCCTCTCAAATAATCCTCAAACAATAGGAATTAAAAACGGTCTCATCATGGATATTTTCAAAAAGCAGGAATCCAACGTACGCTCATATTCAAACAATTTCCCAGTCGTTTTTCGTAAAGCGAAAGGCTGCTGGCTGGAAACAGAACAAGGTGAACGATACTTAGACTTCCTTGCTGGAGCGGGATCTCTAAATTACGGCCATAACAACCCAGTACTTAAGCAAGCACTGCTTGAGTACATTGAGATGGACGGTATTACTCACGGTTTGGATATGCACTCAGAAGCGAAAGCATCGTTTCTTGAAGCGTTGGATACTTACATCCTTAAACCAAGAAACTTGGACTACAAAGTCCAGTTTACTGGCCCAACTGGTACTAACGCCGTTGAGGCAGCACTTAAGTTAGCGAAAAAAGTAAAAGGTCGCGACAGCGTCGTTGCATTTACCAACGGTTTCCACGGTTGTACAGCTGGCGCACTGGCTGCAACGGGTAACCAGCATCACAGACAAGGTAACGGTTCTAGCTTAAGTAACGTCACTCGTATTCCATTTGAAGGTTACGCTGGCGTTGATGGTCTAGCATTGTTCGAAACCATGCTAAACGACAACTCTGCAGGTATGGATAAACCAGCCGCTGTACTTCTTGAAACTGTGCAGGGCGAGGGTGGTTTAAATGCAGCTTCAAACGAGTGGTTACAACGTTTGAGCAAAATCTGTAAAGCCAACGACATTCTTGTGATTGTCGATGACATTCAAGCTGGCTGCGGACGTACAGGTACTTTCTTTAGCTTTGAGCCGTCAGGTATTCAACCAGATATCGTGACGCTATCGAAATCGATCGGTGGTTACGGTTTACCAATGGCCGTCGTTCTACTCAAACCAGAGCTAGACCAGTGGAAGCCAGGTGAGCATAACGGCACGTTCCGTGGCAACAACCATGCATTTATTACCGCGGCGAAAGCATTAGAAATTTATTGGGCAAATGATGATTTTGAAACACACATCAAGCAGTGTTCAGACAAAGTAAGTGCTGTTATTGATCGCTGCGTTCGTCGCTTCCCACAAATGTTTGTACAGAAAAAAGGTCGCGGCATGATGGTTGGTATTGAGTGTATCAACGGTGATATGGCATCTGAAATCGCGAAAAACTGTTTCGAAAACGGAATGGTAATTGAGACAGCTGGCCCTGACGACGAAGTCGTTAAGTTCTTCTGCCCACTTACGATTAGCGAGTCAGAACTAGACCAAGGACTAAGCATCTTTGAAAGTGCAGTGGAAACCATTGCTGCGAAACATTTCAAACAAGCATCTTAATAAGGATTATTAATTATGATCGTCAGAACACTCGATGAGTGTCGCAACAGTGAGCGACGTGTGGTTTCAGATAACTGGGAAAGTGTCCGTATGTTGTTGAAAGATGACAACATGGGTTTTTCTTTCCACATCACTACGATTTATGAAGGTACTGAAACACACATTCACTATCAAAATCACCTAGAATCGGTTTTTTGTATGAGCGGTGAAGGTGAAATTGAAGTCGTTGGTGGAGAAACGTACCCGATTAAACCGGGTACGTTATACATCCTTGATAAACACGATGAGCACTACTTGAGAGCTTATAAGAATAAAGAAATGGTAATGGCGTGTGTATTCAACCCACCAATTACCGGCGCTGAAGTGCACGATGAAAACGGTGTTTATCCTCTCGTTGACTAAAAGATAGAGGTGGGGTGCTTGTCACCCCACGATCAACTATCTCTTCTTTTTTCTTTTAAAGTTACCAATCAAAAAGGCTTATCATGACATTTACCGTAGAAAAAATCGGCGGTACATCAATGACAGCATTTGATGCTGTTCTCGACAACATTATTCTTCGTCCTAAATCGCCATACAATCGTATCTTTGTCGTCTCTGCATATGGTGGTATGACCGACGCGCTACTCGAATGTAAAAAAACCAGTAAGCCAGGTGTTTATCAGCTTATCGCGAAACGTGATGACAAATGGGAAGAAGCGCTAGCATATGTAGAAAGCCGTATGCTGCTCACAAATGAAAATATTTTCGCGGACCCAATGAATCGTATCCGTGCAGATAAATTCATTCGCTCACGTATTGCTGAAGCAAAAAACTGTATTGCGAACATTTTAGAAACGTGTCAGTACGGTCAGTTTTCGCTACGTCAGTATTTGCCTCAAATTCGAGAGTTTCTGTCGTCTATCGGTGAGGCGCACAGTGCTTACAACACGGCACTGAAACTAAAAAATATGGGTATTAACGCTAAGTTCGTTGACCTGTCCGGTTGGGACAATCAAGCGCCAAGAAGCCTTGATGAATCGATCAGTGATGCGTTTGCTGATATCGATGTGTCAAAAGAACTGCCAATCGTTACAGGTTATGCTTACTGTAAGGAAGGCCTAATGCACACTTATGACCGAGGTTATAGTGAAATGACATTTAGCCGAATTGCAGCGATAACAAAAGCGGATTTAGCGGTAATTCACAAAGAATATCACTTGAGCTCTGCAGACCCGCGTGTTGTTGGTCCAGAAAAAGTTTTGCCAATTGGTAGTACAAACTATGATGTAGCAGACCAACTTGCTAACCTTGGCATGGAAGCGATTCACCCAAATGCAGCCGCAGGTTTACGTGAGAGTGGTATTGAGCTACAGATTAAAAATACATTTGAACCTGAACACGAAGGCACTTTGATCTCTTCAAGCTACCGCCCAGAAGAAGACAAAGTCGAAATTATCGCAGGTAAAGAAAAAGTGTTTGCACTGCATTTGTTTGACCAAGCGATGGTGGGAAAAGCCGATAACGTTAGCTACGAATTAATGGAAATTATCTCTGATGCGCGCGTAAGTTTAGTTGGTAAAGAGATGAACGCGAACTCTATTACTTACTATCTAGGTGGCAGTACTGATAGCTTGAACAAAGTATTGTATAAAGCTGAAAAACGCTATCCGAATGCGTCGATTAAAGGCCGTATGGTCGCGCTGATTTCAGCCATCGGTTCTCAAATTGACACTAACAAGACACTAGCGAAAGGTGTACTTTCTTTGATGAACAATGGCGTAACGCCAGTTGCACTTCACTCATCAATGAGAAATGTAAACGTTCAGTTCGTAGTGGGTGATAAAGAATATCAGCGTGCGATTTGCGCATTACATGATGAATTCTTTCAGAGCAATAGTTTAACTAAATCGGTTAACGTCGCTTAGTTTGTTCACGGTTAAAATACAAAGGAGAGCAGGTTTGCTCTCCTTTTTTGTTTTTCTGTGTTCTCAATATAGGCCCGCTTTGCATGGAGTAAACTACCGAGCTAAGTGTGTCCGTAGAGATACAGATAAGCCAGCAGAACTCTGCTGGCTCAGTAACGCAATCTAGAGTGATTAATTAAATTACTTAACTTTATTCACTTCTTGTTTAAGCATTTCTAACTGCTGCATCTTTTCTTGCATCTGCAAAGAGTCGTAATTTAGAACCTATCTCAATAGGTGTTGTCTGAGTAAATCAACACCTATTGAAAATACTGTAAATGAATTCGACACAATACCTAATCTCTGACGCC
>NZ_NCTH01000045.1:0-24011 GCF_002105475.1 Vibrio sp. ArtGut-C1
ATAGGTCTATATTGTTAAAGAGCTTTTCCTGTTGAGCTTTGCTCAAAACAGGACGGCCATTTTAGCGAGTTAAAGTTTAGTGTCAATCACTTTTTCAAACTTTCTTCAAGCGTTTCCGCTTGGCTAATTTGGCTTGCTAACCTCGACTTCGTTTCTTTCGAAGCGTTGCCGTGTCAGCGAGGTGGCATTATAGAGATTGCGATCACATTGGCAAGCCCTTTTTCACGTTTTTTTTGATTTTTTTATCGTTTGGGTGNTGGGTGTTTTTTATTCTAAAAGGCGAGTTTTCACTACTATTCTACCTCCATATCCCCAGTAATCGCCCCTAATAAGGAGAAAAGATGAGCTCAATTAGAAGCTACAAAGGTATAAAGCCCCAACTTGGTGAGCGTGTTTACGTTGACTCAACCTCAGTGTTAGTCGGAGATATCCGTATTGGGGACGATTCTAGCATTTGGCCATTAGTAGCGGCACGAGGCGATGTGAACCACATTCACATTGGTGATCGAACTAATATTCAAGATGGCAGTGTTTTGCATGTCACCCATAAGAACGCCGAAAACCCAAACGGCTATCCACTTATTATTGGCAATGACGTTACGATTGGCCACAAAGTGATGCTGCACGGTTGTGAGATCCACGATCGTGTTTTGGTTGGTATGGGGGCGATTGTTTTAGATGCTGTCGTTATTGAATCAGAGGTGATGATTGGAGCGGGCAGTTTAGTACCGCCAGGAAAGAGATTAGAAAGCGGTTATCTTTATGTCGGTAGTCCAGTAAAACAAGCTCGCCCTCTATCAGAGACAGAACGAGCTTTTTTGCAAAAGTCTGCCAATAACTATGTTCAAAACAAAAACGACTACTTACATGAAGTAGAAGACTTGAACTAAAGGTCTGTTAGCCGATGATAATATGGCCTTCTTCGTTGAAGGCTTCATCTTCTATTAGCTCTTCTGCTATTTCTTCCAGATCAAATCGGTAGTCAATAAAAGCAGAGATCACGGCCTGCTCCGTATCTAACTCTGAGCCAGATAACTTTTCTAACTTTTGTTTCGTCACAAAGCATTCTATTAGCGCACCAGATTGTTGCGCCGCAAAGTTTACTGATTGTGATACTTCATCCCATGATTGCATGTCTGGGAATAAGATGGATTGATTCATCGCTTATTGACCTTCAAGGTTCTTTCTTAATTCACGCAAAATCTGTTTGGCCCCAGGACGAAGACCGCGCCATAACATAAAACTCTCAGCAGCTTGGCCAACTAACATACCTAAACCATCATAAGCATGTGCCGCACCGTGTTGCTTAGCCCATTGGTTAAATGTGGTATCACCTTTGCCATACATCATGTCGTAGCTTGTACTATTGGCGGCGAACACCGAGGAAGAGATCGCAGGTAACTCACCACTCAATGATGCAGACGTAGAGTTGATTATGACATCGAACTCTTCAGCAATGGTATTCATCTCTTTTGCTTTAACAGGGCCATACGCAGAAAACAATTCTGCCAATTCTTCGGCTTTGGAAAATGTACGATTAGTTATCGTTAGAGATGTTGGTTTTTGATCGAGCAATGGTTTAATCACTCCTCGAGCGGCACCACCAGCTCCTATGATCAAGATACGTGCGCCTTCTAAAACGACTTGATGTTGCAACAAGTCCTGCACTAAGCCTGCACCATCAGTGTTATCACCAATGATTTCACCATCATCAAGCTTCTTAAGTGTATTCACTGCTCCAGCAAGCTGAGCACGCTCGGTCAAACGGCTAGCAAATTGATAGGCATCTTCTTTAAAAGGCAAGGTCACGTTACAGCCTTTGCCGCCGTCAGCAAAAAATGCTTTCGCCGCCTCGATAAATCCACCCACAGGCGCACACTCTGCGGTGTATGTTAGGGACTGATTAGTTTGACGAGCAAAGAGTGTATGGATAAATGGCGACTTGCTGTGCCCGATAGGGTTACCAAACACGGCGTAACGATCGATTTGCGGGGTCATGTCCTTACCTTTATTCCTTACTTAGATATAGAGAAAACAGGGCCATCTGATTACAGATGACCCTATCACTATCTATCTATATAGAAAAGGAGATTCCGTGCTTACCATTCGCGTGGTTTCAGGTATCGCTCGTAAAGTTCGGCTTCAGGCGTTCCTGCTTCTGGTTCGTAGCGGTACTCCCATCGCGCTAACGGCGGCATCGACATCAGAATCGACTCGGTACGCCCACCACTTTGTAAACCAAATAAGGTGCCACGGTCGTAGACTAAGTTGAACTCAACATAACGACCACGACGGTAAAGTTGGAATTCACGTTCGCGCTCGCCATATTCGATGTCTTTACGACGAGACACAATCGGCAAGTAAGCTTGGCAATAGCCTTCACCCACCGCTTTGATGTAATCGAAACACTTATCAAACTCCCAGTGATTCAAATCATCAAAGAACAAACCACCAACACCACGAGTTTCGTTTCGATGTGGCAAGAAGAAGTACTTATCACACCACGCTTTGTGTTCTGCATATACTTCTTCACCAAATGGGGCACAGATTGCCTTAGCTGTATCGTGCCATGACTGACAATCTTCTTCGAAAGGATAGAAAGGAGTCAAGTCGAAACCACCACCAAACCACCAAATTGGCTCTTCGCCCTCTTTCTCTGCGATAAAGAAACGTACATTCGCATGAGAAGTTGGGACGTAAGGGTTTTTGGGATGGATAACCAAAGAGACCCCCATCGCTTCAAAGCGGCGACCAGCTAGCTCCGGACGATGAGCCGTCGCAGATGCTGGCATTTCTTTCCCTTCTACATGCGAGAAGTTCACCCCACCTTGCTCGAAAACAAGACCATCACGCAGAACACGTGAGCGCCCACCGCCACCAAGACGTTCGCCCGGTTCACGATGCCATGCATCCTCGACAAAGACGGCCTCTCCATCTTCTTGTTCTAACTGCTGACAAATGGAGTCCTGAAGTGACATCAGGAACTGCTTTACGGCGTGCTTATCGATTGCTGACATACGTTATTACCTATTACGTGATACCGGTTGATGACTGGCAAGCAGGGTTAGCCCTGTCTTAATATTTGTGAAGTCTTGGCGTCACGAATCTCGCTGGGTTTATCACGACCGCTGGTTTCACCACGAAGAATGGCCACCAGCTTGTCACCCAATTGCTCTTCGACTTCTTCCGTGGTCATACACGGTGGCAAGCCGGAAAGATTCGCGCTGGTAGAGGTTAACGGCTTTCCGAATGCATTACACATCTTTTGAACCAAAGGATGATCAGTCACACGAACTGCAATCGAATCAAACTGCCCTGAAACCCAGTTGGAGACTTTATCGCTCGCAGGCATGATCCAAGTGTATGGACCTGGCCAAGTTGCATGAACGGTCGCTAATTGTTCTCGAGTCAGTTGAGATTCATCAATATACGGCAAGAGCTGCTCATAACTTGCAGCGATCAGAATCAGCCCTTTTTCCACCGGGCGCTGCTTGAGCTCCAGCAGTTTTTGAATTGCTTCTGGGTTATCTGGATCGCATCCGACACCAAAAACCCCTTCTGTTGGGTAGGCAATCACTTCGCCTTGTTGTAGTGCGTTGAGCACTTGTTCAAAGTTATCCACCGATTACTTCCTGATTGTCTGACTGTATTATTTTCACTAAGTGTACAAATATTCATTCTCAGACACTAAAGCAATTTTTTTATAAAATGTATCAATAGCGACAACAACAAGACGCAAACGTTTGCTTGAGATAAAAATCCCCGTATAATGCGCACAAATTTATCAGCTCACCTAATTTTGCAGCTTGAAGGAGTTTGAGATGAAAGTCGGTATCATCATGGGTTCTAAATCCGATTGGCCAACCATGAAACTAGCAGCAGACATGCTAGACCAATTTGGCGTACCTTACGAAACAAAAGTCGTATCAGCACACCGAACTCCTCAATTACTGGCAGACTACGCCAGCAGCGCGAAAGAACGTGGTATCAAAGTGATCATCGCCGGTGCAGGCGGTGCAGCTCACCTACCAGGTATGGCAGCTGCATTTACTAGCGTACCTGTACTCGGTGTTCCAGTTCAGTCTCGCGCACTAAAAGGCATGGACTCTCTGCTATCTATTGTACAAATGCCAAAAGGCATTGCCGTCGGTACGTTAGCGATTGGCGAAGCGGGCGCAGCAAACGCCGGTATCCTAGCGGCGCAAATACTAGGCACTCATGACGAAAACATCCTGGCGAAGGTAGAAGCATTCCGTAATGAGCAAACGGAAACAGTGCTCGCAAATCCAAACCCTGCAGAGGATTAATCAGATGCATGTACTGGTTCTTGGTGCGGGTCAGTTGGCTCGCATGATGTCTCTGGCTGGTGCGCCATTGAATATTCAAATTTCAGCTTACGATGTCAGCAGCGGTGATGTCGTTCATCCTTTAACTCAACAGGTACTTGGCCATGGCTTGGAAAATGCGATTACGCAAGTTGATGTGATTACTGCCGAGTTCGAGCATATTCCACATGACGTGCTCAAGGTTTGCGAAGCGAGCGGCAAGTTCCTACCAAGTACGCAAGCCATCAAAGCAGGTGGTGATCGCCGTATTGAAAAAGCACTGCTTGATGATGCTGGCGTGCGCAACGCGAAATACTACGTGATTGAAACTCGTGAAGACTTTGAGCGCGCAATTGAACACGTTGGTATGCCAATGGTTCTGAAAAGTGCATTAGGAGGTTACGATGGTAAAGGTCAATGGCGCTTAAAAGAAGCTTCTCAAGTCGACGAAATTTGGACTGAGATGGCAGAGTGCATCGCGGCAACACCAACTCAAGCGATTGTTGCTGAAGAGTTTGTTCCTTTTAACCGCGAAGTATCACTAGTTGGTGCTCGAAGCAAAGATGGCTGCGTTGAAGTGTACCCTCTAGCAGAAAACGTTCACATCAATGGCGTACTGAGCTTATCCACCGCAATTGATGCGCCAGAACTGCAAGCGCAAGCCAAGCAGATGTTCACGGCCGTCGCAGATAGCCTAGATTACGTTGGTGTATTGGCGCTCGAATTCTTTGATGTCGATGGCACGCTGCTAGTGAATGAGATTGCCCCACGAGTGCACAACTCTGGTCACTGGACACAGCAAGGTGCAGAAACCTGTCAGTTCGAGAACCACCTGCGCGCCGTATGCGGCTTGCCGTTAGGCAGCACCAAACTGATTCGCGAAACCTCGATGGTGAATATTCTTGGTGAAGATACGTTGCCAGAAGCGCTTCTCGCCATGGACGGTTGTCACATCCATTGGTACGGCAAAGAGAAGCGTGAAGGGCGAAAAATGGGTCACATCAACGTATGTGGTGACTACCCAGGAGAATTGCACCGTAGGTTGTGCGCTCTCTCGGATGCCTTAGATCCAATGGCATTCCCAGCCGTGCACGAGTTTGCGAAACAAGCGTAACGCTAAAATCTAGCCCCAAAAACCACAAAGGGTCGCACGATGCGACCCTTTTTAATTCCTTTGATGTATTTACCCTTGCTGAGTGTGCTGGCACTTACGGTTGGCACATTGCAATTTCACACCACTGGCGAGTTTCTTCTCCACCAACAACGTAAAACCACATTCTTCGCATATCCCTTTAACCGGAGGGAGATTCACTGCAAATTTGCATTTAGGGTAGTTATCACATGCGTAGAAAGTTTTACCAAAGCGCGTCTTACGTTCAACTAAATGACCTTTACCACATTCAGGACACGCGTGTTGCTCTTGCGGCTGCTTTTCTGGCTCAGGTTGATTAATCGACTCAATATGATGGCAAACCGGATAGTTACTGCAACCAACAAACATGCCATAACGCCCTTGGCGTAATACCAACTCGTTACCACAATCTGGACAAGGAACGCCAAGCTCTTTGACGATGTGGCCATCATTATTGTGCAGGGCTTTGATGTAATCACAGCTTGGGTAGTGGCTACAGCCAAGAAAGGGACCGTGTTTGCCATGTTTGAGGATCAATTCACTGCCACATTTAGGACACGGCTCGTGTTCCAATGCGTGTTCATGGGCAGAGAAAAGGGTGTTGTCGATTTTACTACTCATACTTACCGTTTCGTTAAAAACACACCAAAAGACAAGCTCGCGTTCTTGATAGCTAAACTCGAACTTGCCTAGATTGGGTTAGTGAAGAATCCCTTGTTCCTTGGTGTACAACAGCTCTTCCATTAGCGTATAAGCGTTTTCATTACCAGGCACATTAAACAGCACCATCAAAATGATCCATTTGAGGTCTTCAAGCTCAAACTCGCTCGTTTCTAGACCCATCACTCGGTCAATCACCATTTCGCGAGTTTCTGTGGTTAACACATTGATTTGCTCGAGAAACAATAAAAACCCTCGGCATTCCAAGTCTAAACGCTGCATCTCTTTCGCTGTGTAGATACGAGTTGATGACGAAGCCATGCAAGTCGAGATTGCAGAAGAGGTGTCACTTTGCTGCAATGCGGCAAGCTCTTCTAACCAGACAAGGGCTTTGTAGATATCTTTTTGTTGGAAGCCTGCACGGAGCAACTCTTCTTCCAACTCGTCTTGTTCGACCTGTAACTCTGCATCGCTATGGATGTAGGTTTCGAATAGATACATCAGTATATCCATCATCATAGCTAGCCCCTCCCCTTTCGAATATAGCCACCTGAAACCGCAACGACATGCCCAGAGAGTTCTAACTCTAAGAGCTGCATCATGACTTCCTGGACAGGTATATTGGTCCTGTTTGCAAGAATATCAACCGGTGTAGCTTCACTTCCTACGTTAGCTAACAGCTGAGGAAATGGCAATTCTTCTTCATCATTTAACGTAGAAAATAAATCGGTACTCTGATTAATAGACCAATCAAGCAAAGACTGTATTTCATCTAAGACATCTTTCGTCTTTTCTACGAGGCAAGCACCATGACGTATCAACTGGTTGCCACCGCTGGCATTAGGGGCATTTATCGAGGCTGGCAGCGCAAATACTTCTCGACCTTGATCAAGCGCGTAACGAGCAGTAATTAACGAGCCACTCCTTTCCGCCGCTTCCACAACTAACACACCTAGCGATAATCCGCTAATAATGCGGTTTCGACGCGGGAAGTTTTCCGGGCGCGGCTTGGCATTGGGGCGAAACTCAGACACCAAAGCCCCATGTTCAATAACACGTTGCGCTAAACCACGATGACGTGCCGGATAAATATTTTCTAAGCCAGATCCCAGCACCGCAATCGTCTTACCTTTGGCTTGCAACGCACCATCATGCGCATGACCGTCAATGCCTAAAGCGAGACCACTAGTGACAATAAAATCGTGCTGAACAAATTCTGCGGCAAAGTGGCGTGCATGCTGTAAGCCATCAATACTCGCATTTCGGCTGCCAACCATTGCTATTTGTGGCTGCGAAAGACAAGTAGAATTTCCTTGAACAAAAAGCAGAGGTGGCGGCGCAACGATTTGTTTGAGTTGAGGTGGATAAAGCGGGTCAGTCAGTGTCAGGATATGATGATTTGTAGAAGCCTCAAGCCAACTTAAACAGGCATCAACTTCTTTATCTGTTGAAGCCCAAGCTTGAATTTGCTTAGTTGTTAACCCAAGTTGTTGTAGCTGTTCGGGAGAGAAGTTTACGATGTTACGCGGCGTGTCTCTTGCCAGTAGCTTATTCATTTTGACCCCGCCAATGCCTGGTAAACAACTCAGTTTTAACCAGGCAGCAAGGTCACTGTCGTTATTGCGTGGTTTCATTGGTGGTCGGCTCTTGCGTCAGAGGCGAAACCACAGAGACCTCTTTATTAATAGGTTTAGTGCTGGTTGTGATCAACGCCAAGCTAAAGTACTCATAAGGACGAATCACAAGCAATTCGCCAACTTTACTCTGTGGCAGAGTGATTTTCTTATCAAGCACGCCAAACTCTTTCTTGAACTCATCACCGTCTTTGTAAACTGGGTGCGCGTCTTCTTTTAAATCAAACACACTGCCTTGCTTCAGATTGTCTGACGTGCCTTTATCAATCACCACGACTTGGTTAGTTGAACTAAAGCGAATACCTTCGATATTGCCCAGCAACTTTGCCGAACTGCCTTGTGGCGACGGCAGCGGGTAGAACGTTGTTGTGAAGTCAGTGTTCTCGACTGATTGATTTGGCAACGCGATATCGTTACGCAGGATTTCTTGCAATTGAGAAGTGATCTTCAAACCAGAATAATCGCTCGAAGCTTCAACGAGCTCACCTTTGGCAATCAAACGCAGCGCGGTGATCTCTTCGGACACATCGTCACGCGAGAACGTTTCTACTGGTCGGTAAATAGCCCAGCCTGTCGCGGTCTGCTTGCCATCTATGTACAGCACATCTTCTGCTGTCAGATACTTACTGCCTTTGCTGCTACCCATCACTTTTGCTGTACTGTTCAACGCATCTTGATCCAGCAATCTATCCGATTTGAGGTACGGCATCACCAAACCTTCAGCAACGGTTGGCACCGCTTTCTTTTCTGTGATGCGTGCTTTCGGGCTCAGCTTCTTTACCGGTTTTAGGCTCAATACGGGCTGACCGTTAATCCACACCAAAGACAGCTTGTCTCCGGGATAAATTAAATGAGGGTTGTTGATTTCCGGGTTTACTTGCCATAAACGAGGCCACAACCACGGGCTATCCAAGTACATGGCCGAAATATCCCATAGCGTATCGCCCTTCACGACTACATATGTTTGTGGCGCATCATCTTTAACAGTCAGTGGTTTCGCATCCACATTTGCTACAGCGTTGAAAGAGAAAAGTAACGGCAACGTAACACTGGCAACGTTGCGGAAAATTCGATTCATGACCCTCGTCCTTGGTCTATTAAGCAGGAACCAGAATGGAAATTGGTGCAAGGATGCTGTCATTTAGGCTATAAAATGTCTAGAATTGAGCCAACAAGGTTTGTGCTGTTTCGGCACAGTTCAATATTTCGAGTGAATATGTCTGTATTACAAGTATTAACATTCCCGGATGATCGCCTGCGCACAGTCGCAAAGCCTGTTGAAGCGGTGACGCCTGAGATTCAAAAAATCGTCGATGACATGATTGAAACCATGTACGACGAAGAAGGTATTGGCCTTGCTGCAACGCAGGTTGATATCCACAAACGTATCGTAGTGATTGATATTTCAGAAACTCGCGATGAGCCGATGGTGCTAATCAACCCTGAGATTCTGGAAAAGCGTGGCGAAGATGGCATCGAAGAAGGCTGTCTGTCGGTACCAGGTGCACGCGCACTTGTGCCTCGCGCTGCAGAAGTTACCGTTAAAGCACTGGATCGTGATGGCAAAGAGTTCACCTTTGAAGCCGACGACCTGCTAGCGATTTGTGTTCAACACGAGCTTGATCACCTACAAGGTAAGCTATTCGTGGATTACCTATCGCCACTGAAACGCAAACGCATTCAGGACAAGCTAGCAAAAATCAAACGCTTTAACGAGAAGCAGCAAAACGCTTAATCTCGAACCATACCAATTAGAAGGAAGCCTACCTTGAGTCAGTCTTTACGTATTGTCTTTGCAGGTACTCCGGATTTCGCCGCCCGTCACTTGGCGGCGTTGTTGTCTTCGGAGCATGAAGTCATCGCGGTTTACACAAACCCAGATCGTCCAGCGGGTCGTGGCAAGAAATTGGCTGCGCCACCGGTAAAACAACTGGCGCTGGAACACAACATCCCGGTTTACCAACCTGAAAGCTTTAAGTCCGACGAAGCGAAACAAGAACTTGCCGATCTGAACGCCGATCTCATGGTTGTCGTGGCGTACGGTATGCTACTGCCACAAGCGGTTCTTGATACCCCTAAACTGGGTTGTATCAACGTACATGGTTCTATCCTACCTCGTTGGCGTGGTGCGGCTCCAATCCAACGCTCTATTTGGGCGGGCGATGCAGAAACGGGCGTGACCATCATGCAGATGGACATCGGTCTCGACACTGGTGATATGCTGAAGATTGCAACTCTGCCAATCGAAGCGACAGATACCAGCGCTTCAATGTACGAGAAATTGGCTGAGCTTGGTCCAGAAGCCCTGATTGACTGCCTAGCAGACATTGCTGCGGGTAAAGCAGTGCCAGTGAAGCAAGACGATGAGCTCGCGAACTATGCGAAAAAGCTCAGCAAAGAAGAAGCACGCATCAACTGGAACGACGATGCGGCGCACATTGAGCGCTGCGTTCGTGCATTTAACCCATGGCCAATGAGCCACTTTGAGGCGGCAGAAAACAGCATCAAAGTATGGCAAAGCCGTGTGGCAGAGCAAACCAGTGACAAACCAGCCGGCACCATCGTGCAAGCAGATAAAACCGGTATTTATGTTGCGACAGGCAACGGCGTACTGGTGCTAGAGCAACTGCAAGTTCCTGGCAAAAAAGCCATGTCAGTTCAGGATATTCTGAATTCGCGTGCGGCTTGGTTTGAAGTCGGCACTCTGCTGGTTTAAGCCATACTAGGGGTTATTACCCCCAATAATACGAACTTTTAGAGGGCAGAGATGCCCTCCTTTACTTTAAGGTACTCATCATGAATGTTCGCGCTGCGGCTGCTAACGTCCTGTATCTTGTCGTCGACAAGGGCCACTCACTTTCAAGCGCTCTTCCAGCGGCTCAACAAACGGTACGACCTCGTGACCACGCTCTGTTACAAGAGATCTGTTACGGTGCGCTACGTTACCTACCTCGCCTAGAAATGATCGCAAACCAGTTGATGGATAAGCCCCTCAAAGGCAAACAACGTGTATTCCATCACCTAATTCTGGTTGGTATTTACCAACTGAGCTTCATGCGCATTCCTGCACACGCAGCTGTCGGTGAAACGGTTGAAGGCACTAAAGAGCTGAAAGGTCCTCGTCTGCGTGGTTTGATTAACGCAGTATTGCGTAACTACCAACGCAACCAAGAAGAACTCGACCAAATGGCCGTCAGCAACAACGCTGGCAAGTTCGGTCACCCAAGCTGGTTACTAAAACTGCTGCAAGAGGCCTACCCACAGCAATGGGAAAGCATTGTTGAAGCGAACAACCAAAAAGCACCAATGTGGCTGCGTGTGAACCATCAACACCACACTCGTGATGAATACCTTGCGCTGCTCAAAAATGAAAACATTGATAGCACGCCACACACAGAAGCAATGGACGCCATAAAATTGGCCGCGCCATGTGACGTGATGAAGCTACCTGGTTTTGAGAAAGGTTGGGTTTCAGTACAAGATGCGGCAGCGCAGCTCTCGATCAACTACCTAAAACCACAAGACGGCGAACTGATTTTAGATTGCTGTGCAGCGCCAGGTGGCAAGACGGCACACATTCTAGAGCGCACGTCGGGCAGTGAAGTGGTCGCGATTGACTGCGACGACACACGCTTGAAACGTGTGCATGAAAACCTGAAGCGTCTCAACCTTCAGGCAAAAGTGGTTTGCGGTGATGCGCGTAATCCACAAGAATGGTGGCAAGGCGAGCAATTTGATCGCATTTTGCTGGATGCCCCATGTTCTGCGACTGGCGTGATTCGTCGTCACCCAGACATCAAATGGCTACGTCGTGCAGACGACATTGCCGCATTAGCAGAGCTACAAAGTGAAATTTTTGATGCCATGTGGACGCAACTGAAACCCGGCGGCACAATGGTTTACGCGACTTGTTCAATCACACCGCAAGAAAACGTGGAGCAAGTAAAAGCGTTTTTAGCACGTACCGCGGATGCGCAACTGCTGGATTCTGATCCCGACCAGCCTGGTCGTCAAATTCTACCAGGCGAAGAAGACATGGATGGTTTCTACTACGCAGTGCTAACCAAAACACACGCGTAACAGCATGCTAAATAGGGCGATTGGAGTTATTTCAATCGCCTTGTTCAGATAACGAGAAAAGAGTATGAAGATCATTATTCTTGGTGCAGGTCAGGTTGGCGGCACACTGGCAGAAAACCTAGTGGGTGAAAACAACGACATCACCATCGTCGACAACAATGCCGACCGACTGCGCGAATTACAGGACAAATACGACCTGCGTGTGGTCAATGGCCATGCGAGCCACCCCGACGTGCTGCACGAAGCTGGTGCGCAAGACGCCGATATGCTCGTCGCGGTGACCAACACTGATGAAACCAACATGGCCGCCTGCCAGGTCGCGTTCACTCTATTCAACACCCCAAACCGCGTTGCACGTATTCGCTCTCCAGAATACTTGGCAGAAAAAGAAGCCCTGTTTAAATCTGGCGCCATTCCTGTCGATCACCTTATCGCCCCAGAAGAACTCGTTACGAGCTACATCGAACGTCTGATCCAATACCCGGGCGCGCTGCAAGTGGTAAGCTTTGCTGAACAGAAAGTCAGCCTAGTCGCAGTAAAAGCCTACTACGGTGGCCCGTTGGTGGGTAACGCGCTGTCTGCTTTGCGTGAGCACATGCCGCACATCGATACCCGTGTGGCAGCGATTTTCCGTCAAGGTCGCCCGATTCGCCCGCAAGGCACCACCATTATTGAAGCCGATGATGAAGTGTTCTTCGTCGCCGCAAGCAACCATATTCGCTCAGTGATGAGTGAGCTTCAGCGCCTAGAAAAACCGTACCGCCGCATCATGATTGTTGGCGGGGGTAACATTGGTGCCAGTCTCGCAAAGCGCTTAGAACAAAACTACAGCGTGAAGCTGATTGAACGTAACTACCAACGTGCAGAAAAACTGTCAGAAGAGCTAGAAAACACCATCGTGTTCTGCGGCGACGCGGCAGACCAAGAGCTTCTCTCGGAAGAGAACATCGACCAAGTCGACGTCTTCATCGCGCTGACCAACGAAGATGAAACCAACATCATGTCTGCGATGTTGGCAAAACGCATGGGTGCGAAAAAAGTAATGGTGCTGATCCAACGTGGCGCTTATGTAGATCTGGTACAAGGCGGCGTAATTGATGTGGCCATCTCACCTCAGCAAGCCACTATTTCAGCCTTGCTAACGCACGTTCGTCGCGCTGATATCGTTAACGTATCCTCACTTCGCCGCGGCGCTGCGGAAGCAATTGAAGCCGTCGCTCACGGTGATGAAAGTACATCCAAAGTTGTTGGACGTGCGATTGGAGATATTAAGCTCCCACCTGGGACCACCATTGGTGCTATCGTTCGTGGCGAAGAAGTCCTTATTGCCCACGACCGTACGGTCATCGAGCAGGATGACCATGTGGTGATGTTCCTGGTCAACAAAAAATACGTATCAGACGTCGAAGCGCTATTCCAGCCGAGTCCATTCTTCCTCTAGGATTTTCCTATGGTCAACTTACGTCCCGTACTATTTGTTATCGGGCTGGTTTTATCCAAACTGGCCCTTTTTATGTACGTGCCGACTTTGGTCGCTTTCTTCACTGGTACGGGTGGATTTCTCGATTTCGCCCAAGCCGTTGTGATCACGCACCTTGCCGCCTTCATCTGCCTAACGATCGGTCGGACCGCCAAGTTCAAACTCAGCGTACGCGATATGTTCCTCATCACCAGTTTGGTTTGGACCATCGCCAGTGCATTCGCCGCCTTGCCGTTTGTGTTCATCAACCACATCAGCTTCACTGACGCCTACTTTGAAACCATGTCAGGCATTACTACCACTGGTTCCACAGTTCTCAGCGGTTTAGACAACATGGCGCCCAGTATTTTGTTGTGGCGTTCTATCTTGCAGTGGCTTGGGGGGATTGGTTTTATCGTAATGGCGGTGGCGGTACTACCTATGCTCAATGTCGGTGGTATGAAACTATTCCAAACCGAATCATCCGACTGGTCAGATAAAAGTAGCCCGAGAGCAAAAACGGTCGCCAAAAACATCGTAGCAGTTTATTTGATGCTTACTGGCTTATGCATTGTGGGCTACTTGGTCACCGGCATGAACCTGTTTGAAGCGATCAATCACGCCTTTACCACGCTATCAACGGGCGGATACTCTACATCCGACGGGTCGATGAACCACTTTTCTAATGGCGCACACTGGGTAGCAACCACCTTTATGTTCCTAGGTGGCTTGCCATTTTTGCTCTTCATCGCCGCGTTACGTAAACGCCGTATTGATGTGTTGGTTAACGACGCTCAAGTTCGAGGATTCGCGTACCTGTTCGTGTTCTCAAGCTTAGTGATTTCAGCCTGGTTAGTGATTCGAGACGGATACACCATTTTGGATGCGCTGCGAGTGTCGATGTTTAATATCGTCTCAGTCGTCACCACAACCGGCTTTGGCTTAGAGGACTTCACTGCGTGGGGCGCATTACCCACAACTCTTTTTGCCTTCTTAATGATGGCGGGCGCATGTTCGGGGTCAACGTCTGGTGGGATCAAAATCTTCCGTTTCCAAATCGCGATGACACTGCTGAACAAACAGATGATGAAATTGATTCACCCTTCAGGTGTGTTTGTACAGCGCTACAACCAACGCCCAGTGAATGATGACATTGTTCGCTCGGTGGTCGCGTTTGGCTTGATGTTCTTTATCACCATCATCTTCATCGCGGGTTGCTTGAGTGCGCTGGGTTTAGACCCCATCACTAGCATCTCTGGTGCCATCACTGCGGTAGCCAACGTCGGCCCAGGTATGGGAAGCGTGATTGGACCGACGGGTAACTTCGCGCCTCTGCCAGATACCGCCAAGTGGCTTCTGAGCTTTGGCATGTTAATGGGCCGCTTGGAAATTCTGACTATTCTTGTACTGTTCTTCCCTGCGTTTTGGCGCCGTTAAGCAGACACAAATAAAAGGTATAACAATGAAAACATGGATTACTCTGGCGACCCTACTTGCCGCCTCATCCACATACGCCGCTAAAGTCATCACTTTAGCCGATGGTCGAGAAGTGAAGTTAAACGATGACTTTACTTGGGAATACGTCATGAAAAAAACTGCGCAGCAAGCAACAGAGACGCAAGCGACAACAAGTGCGGTTGAAACGATCGCATCTCCCGCAATTGCGACAATTCCAGTTGTGACTAAAACTGTTGGCACTACCGTGGTGGTAAACGCCAAAAAGCCAACCATGCAGCTGTCTGACTCTGGTGTCGACGTACTGATTGGCTCCGCGAGCTATCAAGATAGTGAGCTCGTACTGCCAACGTCCATTACCAATCAAAGCTCACAATCGGTGATTCAAGTTGAAGTGGAAGTTCTGGTATTTGATATGTCTGGCCAGCAACTGGCGAAAGAAAAAGTCACAGTTTGGCAATCCATCAAGCGAATGGCGGATACTTACCTGCGACCACAACAAGCAGAACAGGGTAAAAGCATCAAACTGGCAGTGCCGCAGTCTCAGCAATACCAGTTTTCAGCCAAAGTGTTAGAAGTGAAAACTCGTTAATGTGATAACACATGTTTTGTCGAGTTCATATCTATCCGTTAGATAGGCTCGACAAAATAATAAATTGCGAAAAAGTGACACACACAACCCGCTAAAACGAAGCCGTGCCAAATCGCATGATTGAATGGAATACGCTTCGCAACGTAGAAAATCACCCCCAGTGAATACACAATCCCACCAGCTGCGAGTAATGTCAGTCCGCCAATATCCAAGTTGATCGCCAACTGATAAATCACAATCAACGACAGCCAGCCCATGACCAAATACGTCATCAAGGAAAGCTTTTTAAATCGGTAAACAAACGCGACTTTCATAATGATGCCTAGTAGAGCAATGGTCCAGATGACAATCATCAAACCAAACGCGAGCGGCGTACGTAAACTCACCAACAAAAAAGGCGTATAACTGCCAGCAATGAGCAGATAGATGGCGCAGTGATCGAAAGTTTTTAGCCAGCGTTTGGCGTTGGGGTGCGGAATTGCGTGATACAGCGTCGAAGCCAAAAATAGCACGATAATACTCGCACCATAGACAGCCATACTGGCCAGCGTCAGCGTATCAGCTTGCTGGTCTATGGCTTTGATTAGCAGCAGTATCAAGCCAACAATACCAAAAATCATCCCAATGCCATGAGTGATGGTATTGGCCAGTTCTTCGCGTTGACTGTATTGAGGTTTCTGCAGTTCAGACATCAATGCGCCTATACTAGAGTTTGAAATTTGCTCTAGTATGGCACATTAGGCTTACACGTGTAAGCTTAAATTAAGACTCATGAACGGCCGTGGTTTGATCGAGATAATTAAGTACAAGCTCGCCCACTTGATCAAGCTTAGTCGTGGCTGGAATGGTCAACTCTCGTTTGAGTTTTCCGCTACCCAGTAAGCTTGCGAGCATGCCACCCTCGCCCTTGCGTGTGCGGTCAACTTCAAACCATAATTTGAGTTCTTGCTCGCTACGATGAGCGACAAATTCTAACTCACGCCACACGCCATGGTATGGCCCGTCAGTCGGCACCATCTCAAATTCTTGCACAAATGGCAGGTCGAACCCTTTTACTTCCTCACACTCCACTTGGCGAATACGCAAACCTTGCGCTTCAAATGCGGATAACACCGCATCCATTAGTGGATCAGGTCGAACGGTGAGGATGTCTTTATCGGTCGGGTCTAAAGCAGCAGCAACGTCCAAGCCGGTTTCGAGCCACACTTTGGCGTCACCAATGGTGACAGGCGTATTCCAAGGCACATCGAGCTGAACATCGAAGGTACGCTCTTCGCCGGAATGGATGGTAAACGCATAAGGGAGGCTCCACTTAGCAAGCACATGAGTCTGAGGTACTCGGCGCATGCTGTGTCCTTCTCGCGCACCACGGTCATCAGGAGCTTCCGCGATATAGCGACAACACAGTTTTAAATCGATGTTGTCGATCGCTTGTTCAGTGGCACCACCATAAACATGGATAGACACATCCACACTTTGACCAGGATATAGCACGTCTTGATTTAGGATTGAGTCGACCTTAGCGCTCCCAATCCCAAAACTGGCAAGTGTCTTCTTCAAAAATGACATAGGCACCTCCTTCGTCGAGATCTCATACTACTACTGCTGATCGAGGGATCAAACAAAAATTGCCTCGATCATCGCGACAAAATGACAAAATCTAAACAATTCAATTGCTCAACTATCGACCAATTATTACAAGGATGCTAATCTTATACGTGATATGCATGCATATCGGTATTCCTGATTCATTAACTGGATTGGCGAGAGCCAGAAGAGTGATTCTTCAATCTTGTTGGAGCCTAGCTCATAATGATTCAGGCCATTACATCGGCAATGGATATGCCTGACAGTTAGGTAAATTAATGCGCCCAACAACAGTCAGGTTCGCACACACTAATACTAGTGCAATGCGCCGCCGCAGTGGCTTTACTACTGCACCAAAGGCAAAGCAAGTTGCGCCAGCAATGACATTGGTTGAGAAGACAGCAATGATGTCGAGTGTTCCGGCCAAAGTTATCAAAGCAGCTTAATCAAAAGCGCGGCGCCAGCTGCGCTTTTTTCTTTGCACGCAACTCAAACCACCTCAACGACTTAGAACAAAACACAGTGAAATAGATAGTTTTTCCTATTTGGTCTTCGCAAAGCAATTTGGTACCTTTACAGCTAATTACACCTATAAATTCTGTGGAGAAAGAAATGAAGTGTCATCGCATTGAAGAGCTGCTTGAGCTACTAGAGCCTGAATGGCATAAAGACCAAGAAATGAACCTACTGCAGTTCATCGTGAAGCTAGCGAAAGAAGCAGGCTACGAAGGCAAGCTAGAAGATCTGACCGACGACGTGCTGATCTACCACCTTAAAATGCGTAACAGCAGCAAAGACGAAATGATCCCAGGTCTTAAGAAAGACCAAGAAGATGATTTTAAAACTGCGATTCTGCGCGCTCGTGGCATCATCAAATAACCGGCTCAACAACCCAGTATTCTTTAAGCGACTCCCTCAAATGAGTCGCTTTTTTATAACTAAAATTTTTAGTCCCACAGTTGGTTATAACTGTTCAGCCAATTATCAGGTTAACTGTACTGACTTTTGTTGTTAAACGTTGACTGCGTTAAAGAAAAGGAATTGTTATTGATTGTATAATCGCCGTTCATCAGTATTTACTAAAATAATTATGTCCGGTCATGATTTATGATAAGGACGAAGTAGCAATGTCATCGAGCGACATCAATAGAAATGACGCCGTACATTATAAAAGCCTAAGAAGGATGAGAGCATGAGTCAGGATAAGATCGATATCAAAGATGTGACTCCTAAAACCTATAATCCCAAGACTCATAAAGGGAATGGGGATCGGTTCAACCCAAGTAATCGCATCTATGTACGCGAAAGCAAAGGGACTTACCAGAAACTGCGTCGTTACGGTGGTTGGTTCTTACTGCTTCTCTTCGCTTTGATACCGTGGATTCCTTACGGTGAACGTCAAGCGATCTTGCTCGATATTGGCAACCAGCAGTTCAACTTTTTCGGTACCACGTTGTATCCGCAAGATCTTACCCTACTCGCCTTGCTATTTGTGATCGCGGCGTTTGGGTTGTTCTTTATTACCACCTTCTTAGGTCGAGTTTGGTGTGGCTATCTCTGCCCACAAACCGTCTGGACCTTCATGTATATCTGGTTTGAAGAGAAACTGGAAGGTAGTGCCAATAAGCGTCGTAAGCAGGACTCCAATAAGCTGACGGCGAATTTAGCGATGCGTAAAACCGTCAAACATATCGCTTGGTTTGCCATTGCGCTCGCCACTGGTTTTACTTTTGTTGGCTACTTCGTTCCAATGAAGCAATTGGTTATCGACTTTTTCACTTTTAACGCCAACTTCTGGCCCGTCTTTTGGATAATGTTCTTTGCCATTTGTACTTATGGTAATGCTGGTTGGATGCGTTCCATCATGTGTATTCACATGTGTCCTTACGCGCGCTTCCAGTCTGCCATGTTTGATAAAGACACCTTCATCGTTGGCTATGATGCCAAACGTGGTGAAAAACGTGGTCCACGTCCGCGCAAAGCCGATCCAAAGCAACTTGGTTTGGGGGATTGTATTGATTGTGACTTGTGTGTGCAGGTGTGCCCAACAGGTATCGATATTCGTGACGGCTTACAATATGAATGTATTAACTGTGGCGCCTGTATTGATGCGTGTGACAACACCATGGATCGCATGGGTTACGAGAAAGGACTAATCAGCTACACCACCGAGCACCGCTTATCGGGTAAGAGTACCAAAGTCATGCGTCCGAAGCTGCTGGGCTATGGAGCTGTGCTACTGGTCATGATTGGTCTGTTCTTTGCCCAAATCGCAGCGGTAGACCCAGCAGGCATGAGTGTTATTCGCGACCGTAACCAACTGTTCCGCGTTAATAGCTCGGGCGAAGTAGAAAACACCTACACCCTCAAAGTGATCAACAAAACCCAGCAAGTGCAAGAGTACTCGTTGGATGTTGAAGGGCTATCCGATGTAAGCTGGTATGGTAAGCAGACAATTCAGGTACAGCCAGGTGAGGTATTGAACTTACCAATGAGTCTTGGCGCCGATCCTGACAAGCTAAACTCTGCGATTACGACAATTCAGTTTATACTCACCGATAAGAGCAACGAATTCACCATTGAAGTGGAAAGCCGTTTTATTAAAAAACTATAGCGCTACTTCAGTGACTAACGGAAAAAGGCTCAGTAATGAGCCTTTTTGTTTATATGTCCCAAAGTATGTTTAACTTTGACGCCCTTACCCCAGATTTTATGTGGTACGCGTTAGAAAGCATCGGCGTTCGCGCAGAATCAGGCTTTCTTCCCCTCAATAGCTACGAAAACCGTGTTTATCAATTCACTGACGAAGAGCGTCGTCGTTATGTCGTCAAGTTTTACCGCCCTGAACGTTGGAGCAACGAACAGATCCAAGAGGAGCACGACTTCACTTTAGAACTGATTGGTAACGAAATCCCCGTCGCACCACCTGTGCGCATCAACGGTGAAACCCTGCATCACTATCAAGGCTATGCCTTTGCGCTGTTTGATAGCGTGGGTGGTCGCCAATACGAGGTTGACAATTTAGATCAGCTCGAAGGTGTAGGGCGTTTCCTTGGTCGCATCCACAAAGTGGGTAGCCGCCAAGCCTTCCAACATCGCCCAACGATTGGCTTGCAAGAATACCTGTATCAACCAAGAGAGATTCTGCAAAACGCCAACATGATTCCAATGCACTTGGAGAACAGCTTCTTCAATGACTTGGATATGCTGATCAAATCAATTGAAAGCCACTGGCAAGAAGGCTTCAATATCATTCGTTTGCATGGCGATTGCCACACAGGCAATATTTTGTGGCGAGATGGCCCTATGTTTGTTGATTTGGATGACGCTCGTAACGGCCCTGCTGTGCAGGACTTATGGATGCTGCTTAATGGTGAGCGCCAAGACAAACTGATGCAGCTGGATATTGTTTTAGAAGCTTATCAAGAGTTTTGCGACTTTAACCCCGCAGAATTGAAACTAATTGAGCCACTTCGCGGTCTACGAATGGTGCACTATATGGCATGGCTAGCAAAACGTTGGCATGACCCTGCGTTTCCTCTCGCTTTTCCATGGTTTAATGAGCCAAAATACTGGGAAGGTCAGGTCCTTGCATTTAAAGAGCAGATCGCCGCTCTAGAAGAAGCACCGCTGTCTTTAATGCCTCAATGGTAAGTCAGGCCACAAATTCAAAAATGGAGATATTTCGATGAAAAAACTGTTCGCACTGTTTTCTATGCTGATGCTAAGCCTGTCGGCACATGCTGCGCAATTCAAAGAAGGTGAACATTACAAAGTATTGGATCTTGAGGCATCAAAAAAACCTCTTGTGACGGAGTTTTTCTCTTTCTACTGCCCGCACTGTAATAGCTTTGAACCTGTTATCCAGCAACTGAAAAAGCAGTTGCCAGAAGGCACTAAACTACTAAAAAACCACGTTTCTTTCATGGGTGGCAACATGGGCCCATCAATGAGCAAAGCCTACGCGACCATGGTTGCACTAAAAGTGGAAGACAAAATGGTGCCTGTGATGTTTAACCGCATCCACAATCTAAAGAAAGCGCCACGTAACGATGAAGAGCTTCGCCAAATCTTCCTTGATGAAGGTGTAGACGCGAAGAAATTCGACTCTGCATTCAAAGGCTTTGCGGTTGATTCCATGGTTCGCCGTATGGACAAGCAATTTGAAAACAGCGGTCTAACCGGCGTTCCTGCGGTTATCGTTAACAACAAATACCTAGTTCAAGCACAAAGCATCAAGACAATGGATGAGTACTTCTCTCTGGTGAACTACTTGCTGACACTAAAATAAGCGCATCGATATCAATCAAAAGGGGAGCTCATCGCTCCCCTTTTGTTTATTTGTAAATCTCTTGTAGCAACCGATCTTTTTCTTGCCACACATCACCCAACCATTGCTGAAATTGTCGCTTATAGGGCTTATCGTTAAAGTAATCACCAAGCACTCGTTCATCGACGGGCAACACATTCACACGCACTACAACCTTGCCCATTCGGCCCATTAATAAATCCTTGAATGGCTTATTTGTATTTTCTGGGTACGCCAGCGTCACATCGATAATGTTCTCGAACTGCTCCCCCATTGCCGCTAACGTGTATGCGATCCCGCCCGATTTTGGTTGCAGCAAATATTGGTAGCTCGTCTTGCTCTTACGCTGTTTTTCTTCGGTAAATCGAGTGCCTTCGACATAATTAACCACTGTGGTTGGGGCATGTTTGAACTTGGCGCACGAGCGACGTGTCGTCTCTAAATCTTGACCTCGTTTGTGCGGGTTGCGGATCAGATACTCTCGCGAATAACGACGCATAAATGGCATGTCGAGCGCCCAACACGCCATCCCAATGAAAGGCACATATAACAGTTGTTGTTTGAGGAAAAACTTCGGCATAGGAATGCGGTCTTTAAACACGCAGCAAAGCACCACAATATCGGTCCAACTGAGATGATTACTGATCAACAGATACCACCCGTCTTTTTTCAGCGCCTCACCGCCCTGAACATCCCAGTCAACACGGTTAGAAACCGCCAGAATGCCCGCATTGACGGTAGCCCATAACCACATCACCTTGTTGGCACAAGCGGTCGCTTTCGCTTTTAGCTCCACGCTTGGAAGCAATACTTTAAACACAGCGATAATACAAATTGCGAGTGAACACAGCGCAGAATTGATAATCACAAAAGAAGCGTTAAAAAAAAATAACAAATATGCCAACATGATAGTCAAACAACAGTGATAATGTGTGAAGAATAAAACAGCGTGTAATTATACTGCGCCTTTGCCACATTGGAATATGCGTGGGAATGGTCAGATTTGTTACCTCAACCAATATTTGCACCACTCATTCGACAATAAGGAGATAACGAATGAAACCAAGGCTAATTCTCTTGCCTTTGGCCTTTGTCGTCAGTTCTGCTCAGGCTCAACTCGCTGAAACCGCAGGTTTTGGCGGTGAAATTTCGCTAAATACCGGATTTGTATCATCAGAATCCAACTTCAATACGGAAAATAGTAACACCATCGATTCTCTCAATAAGCGTGCCGATAGTGACAGCTCCGTTATCGCTGCGCCGCTAGGAAGCATTACTTACACTTTTGGTAACCGACTCAATCACCAAGTGTACGCGGGTACCACACGTTCCGATGTCGCGGTTGGTACACTCGCTTTTCAGCTGGGCTATCAACACGAGTTGCCATCCGGCACCGTGCTCGATATTTCCTATCTACCGACCGTGCTCAAAAGCGAAACTTGGCGTAACCCATATCAAGTCGGAATCGCCCGTCAAGAAACGGATGTGGACGGCAATGCCTATCGCTTTCAAATCAAGGGATTGATTGATAAAAACTTCAACCTTGATCTCGCTTATGCTGATAAAGACATTGAGCAAGAAGAAGTAACGGACCGTTCACTCGCTCGCGATGCGAGCCTTTACTACGTTAAAGGTGACTATCGGATTTCACTTAATCAAACATCCATGTTGCAACCGGCGTTTACCTACATTAATCAAGATGCCGACGGTAAGGCGGAATCATTTGATTCGTACGGGTTTGACATCAGTTGGTTTAAATTTATCAACCGCCATCGGTTGGCCCTCACCGCAGGTTATGCATGGAAAGACTATCAAGCCGCTAGCCAAACTTTTGCTAAAATACGAAATGACGACACCGTCAGCCTATTTGCAGCCTATGAATATCAAAACGTATTTGACTGGCAAAACTGGTCGTTCATTTCTTTAGCCGGCTACAGCCAAACGGACTCAAATATCACGTTCTATGATGAGAAAGAGTACCTGTTGTCTCTTGGTCTCAACTACACCTTCTAACGTCCTTCATCGCAACAAGGCACTTACAACACTTGTTGCGGTGATATTTGCACGTCTCTATACCGCTTGCGCCGTGAGTTGTTTCAGTAAGCGGTCCATCGCTCGATACCCAAGCGCCTCGGCTAAGTGCGCTCGTTCAATCTGCTCCGCCCCATCAAGATCGGCGATTGTTCGCGCCACTTTGATAATGCGATGATACGCGCGAATCGAAAGCCCCAAACGATGCAAAGCGGTTTCAAGAAACTCCGCATCACTTTTGTGTAAGGGGCAAAACGCCTCGATTTCTCGACTGCCTAACAAAGCATTTACCTTACCGCTGCGGTTCAACATATTGGTACGCGCATGATTCACACGTTCTTTAACGATAGCGGTCGGCTCACCGCGATCACCACCTTCTGCTAATGTCCCTTTGGGCAAAGCTGGGATTTCTAAAGACATATCAAAGCGATCTAACAGTGGTCCAGATAATCGACCAAGGTAGCGCAAAATAGCTTGTGGATTGGTGCGAGCTTGATTACCTTCGTAATACCCTGTCGGACTTGGGTTTAGTGCACCAACTAATTGGAAACGAGCCGGAAAGCGTGTTTTACCTTGCGCCCGAGAGATAATGATCTCACCAGATTCGAGCGGTTCGCGTAACGAGTCCAGCACCTTTCGGTCAAATTCGGGCATTTTCCTAATATCAAGTTTGAGTAATAAATGTTGTCAATTTGAGGCTTTGAGTGTTGTCCGATCTAGTGGAACGCATCGCTTCAGATGCTAGCG
>NZ_NCTH01000046.1:0-23862 GCF_002105475.1 Vibrio sp. ArtGut-C1
TGTACCTTTCTGTTAATTGTTCTGGCGAGAACTACATCAACAGATTACACCGCAACTTCCCTTCTCTTCCATACACCAGAAATCAGCATAGCTCCCAGCAACAGGGCCACTGGTATTCTTGTTTTTGGTGTCCGACTTAGAGTAAGAAAGTTTGCTGTTAAACTTGTCGTAGCCATAAGAAGCACTTGCCTCAAAGCCTTTAATCTCAACATCACCTAAGTTGTAAATCAGGTAAGTTTGAGTCGCGTTTTGGTACTGGTCTGCAATGTAATCATCAATTTCCGTTTGGAATGCCGTAATATTCGCTCCAAAGAAATGCTTATCAAAGGTTTTATCAAAACGGACACCACCCTGCGTGTTCAATCCCGTTTCAGGCTTTAGTCCATCCTCTAAAAATGCAACGTCTTGGTAGGCAATAAAGGTTTCCATCAGCTCAGGACCTTTGAATAGAGAGCGTGCACTCGCAAACAAAGTCCAATCCTGAGTGACTGCCCATTCTGCTGCTAGGGCCCAGGTCACATCATCATAGTTACTCGTCCCCGTTTCAGCTTCACGTTTGTAATCATCAAAACGCATACCTGCGGTAACAAAGAAAGCATCAGAGAAGAAGAACTGATCTTCTACAAACAGTGCGGTTGAAATGGCCGATTCATCCATGAACTTACGACTACCGTAGTAACTTGAAGATGTCTTATCCATGTAGTCGAAACCATAGGTGATTCGATTATCAAACTCACCTAACATAACATCCGACTGGAACTTACCATTCAAACCAAAGTTTTGGTTTTTAGCGGTGTTCTTCGATAAACGGTTCGAAGGCCAGCGAGGAGCCATAACGCTCTCATCCCGTTTAATTTCTGTCTCGGTATTATAAAGCGTGACGTTTCCCTGATGTTGTTCGCCTCGCAGCTCGTAACTCAAGGTAACGGTATCTCGGTCATAATCCGTAGGAATAAGTAACGTGCTCGATAAGCCATTGTTCGCACTACCCGACATATCAGGACGCGGACTGTAATCACCACTGTCTCGGTACATGTCATAAGAGAGCTCAAAACGATGGATGTCGTTTAGTTCATACCCCAACTTAGCCAGAATGTTGTAAACATCACCCGCAGCGCCATAGGTTTTGTTGCCGTCACCATCTTCAAAGTCATCGCGCGTAACGTAATGGCCATAAACCATCGCATCAATGTTTTCGGACAAAAGCCCGTACAGTGTCAACGAGCCTTGTTGGTTGTCGTTGGATGCATAACCGCCATAAACACGAGCGCCAAACGTTTCATCGTAACGAAGTAAATCGCGAGCGTCTTTCGTTTCAAAATAAACCGAGCCGCCTAAGCCATTTTGAGTCACAGAGTTATTACCTACCTGGATATCGGCAGATTTGAGAATGTCAGGGTTTAGCGTCAAGTTACCAATGTGATGGAACATGCTCGCATGCTGAGAAGCACCATCAAGACGAATGTCCAAATCGGTTTCGCTCAAACCACGAATGGTAATACGTTGATTCACAGAGTGTGTTCCACCAACATCCACACCGGGAATATCGCGCAGTAAATCAGACATATGATCCGCTTGCTTCAGTGACATGTCGTCCGCAAACATCGACTCAGTATTGCTAGAAACTTTTGTTCCCCATACAACGACTTCTTCAAAATGTGACTCGGTATCTTGAGCTAAAACAGGGTTTGATAGCGCCATTCCCACTGCAAGGCAAAGGCTTGAAAGCTTGATAGATGAACAAGCAGGGCTTTCCATAACTTCATTCCTAAATATTAATGATAATAATTCTCAGGTATAATAAGCATGAGTTTTATAAATACAAAGGCGATTTGATTATGCGAAATCGCACAAGTGTTATGAGGAAGTGTCAAATGCAGGAAGTCACACCAAAACGAACTAGAATTGCCAAGATCGCTTTAACCCAAAAACTGGAAGCCACAGAAAAACAGTGGATCGTCACTCAAGGTCAACCTTGTCAAACTCAACTGGCAGAAGGCAAATTCCTATCATATCAGTACAATGATCAAATCTTTGTTCATGGTGGACGTTGCCTAGAGCTTGTTGATTCACATATTGTTTCTACTGCCCACGCCTCACTGTTGGTCACTATTCTTTTAGAAGGTAAGCTCTCGTTTGGCTATGACGATTTGCAATTTGATTTAGACGCAGGCGACGGCCCTAAAGGTGTCGTGGTGAACCTACTCAAACCTGCAAACTTTCGTCGCTCACTGCTCAAAGATAACCTCATTAATAAGATCAACATATTGGTTAAGCCCCAGTGGCTAGAGGCTCGCCTTGACCAAACCTGTCATCATTGGTCCTTTTTTAACTCTCATCAGGCGTTTCATCCTCTAGAGCTTAACCAGGCGTTATGCGAACTGGCTGAAACGCTGACAAGCCGAGAAACACCACAAGAATTCCAAGATAAGTTGGAAGTGGAAAGCTTGATCTATCAAATTTTGCATCAAGCGACTAAGCAAATCCCCAAGAATTTCAGTGCGAATAAAAATAGCCTTGAACGGCACACAGATGGTCGAATAGAGGATATTGTTAGCTATATAGAAACTCACCTTGAGCAAGAACTAGGCTTAGAGAAGTTGGCAAGCGTGTTTTCAATGAGCGTTTCAAACCTGCAGCGCCGATTTAAGCAATCACTGAATATGACCGTAAATGGTTATATTCGCTTTCGGCGCCTTGAGATTGCGAGGCAACACTTGGAATGTGGCCTAGTGACGATCACGGAAGCTGCTTATGAAGCCGGATACCACCACCCTTCCAACTTCACCTGCGCTTTCAAAAAGGTATTTGGTGTACCACCGCATGAAGTGATAAAAGAGTAAAGAGGCCCCAGGTAACTGACTGTTATTTAGGAGTGTCTTATCCACAACATCGGTATATACTCGCCTTAAACGTTATGGAGGTTAAACATGAATATTGGTGCTGTCGCAAAGCTTACTGGGCTTTCATCTAAGTCGATTCGATTGTATGAAGACAAAGGGATCATATCTCCACCAGTGCGCAGCGACTCTGGCTATCGAGAATATTCAGATAATCATATTCAAGAGCTTAACTTAGTATCACGCGCAAAAAACGCAGGCTTTTCACTGCAAGAATGCAAAGAGTTGGTGCAACTTGCCCATAATCCCAACCGAAAAAGCAGCGAAGTAAAAGCAAGAACCATAGATAAGCTTATAGAGGTTGAAGAAAAAATCGCGCACCTCATGGAGATCAAAACGCAACTTGAAGGTTGGGTTTCTTCTTGTCCGGGAGACGCTGAAAGCCGATGCCCAATCATAGACGAGCTCACCAAGTAAACTCGCCTATCTATCCTCATTGAGGAATAGCTTTCATTAAGCCCTGAGGTTGGATTAGTGGTAAGTACACATGCGCTTGCCGTTTAATTCGATAATGTTAAACGGCGTTTCGTATATATCCTCTAGCGTAGACGCCTGAATCACCTCTTCCACCGCACCACTTGCCACAACTTTGCCTTGCTTAAGCGCCAATATGACATCCGAGTAGCACGCTGCGAAATTAATATCATGAATAACCACCACCATGGCTTTGTTCATGTCATGAGCTAACCGCTGGACCACTTTCATGATCTGAAGAGAGTGTTTGATGTCTAGATTGTTAAGTGGTTCATCAAGAAAAACGTAGTCTGTATCTTGTGCAATCACCATGGCAATAAACGCAAGCTGTCGCTGACCACCACTTAATTCATCCAAATATTTGTCTTGTATACCTTGTAAATCTAGATAGTCGATCGCTTGTTCAATCACCGCATGATCTTCTTTGGTCAGATTTCCTTTGGAGTATGGGAAACGGCCAAAAGAGACCAACTCCTTCACGGTAAATCGCATGGTAATAGAGTTGGCTTGACGAAGTACCGCCAGCTTTTTCGCTAACTCTTTAGTGTCCCATTCCGCAATTTCCTTACAATCAATGATAACACTACCACCATCCCGCTCCGTTAAGCGCGAAGCCATAGATAACAGCGTGCTCTTTCCCGCGCCATTCGGGCCAATAATGGACGTCACTTTGCCCTTTTCAAACTGAGTATTGGCCTCATCAACCACTTTATTTGAACCGAAGGCCTTCGTTAATTTGTCTATCACTATCATATTTATACAACTTTGTTTTTCAGTAGTAGGTATAAGAAATACGCACCACCAATAAAGTTAATAACGACACTCAACGTCGTCTCAAAACTGAACACGTTCTCGATAATCCATTGCCCAGCCAGTAACGAGCTGATGGAGAGAAACGAACAACCAACCAATAGCGTTTTGTGTTGGTAACTTCGGAACATTTCTCGGCTTAAGTTGGTCACCAGCAAACCAAAGAACATAATTGGTCCCACTAGAGCCGTAGAAATAGCAATCAGAACCGCCGAGATAATGAATACATTTCGCGTCACCTTAGGTACGTCGACGCCCAAACTTTTCGCATTGTCTTGGTCGAGCCAAAACACATCTAAAGTGCGATGCATACTAAATAGCAACCAACATGCAAACATCAAAGCTGGTGCACTAAAGTAAACCAAATTCACTTTGACATTATTAAAGCTGGCGTAAAGTTTCGATTGAACGATTGCAAACGTATTTGGGTCCATCAGCAAAGAGAAAAATGACGCCGCATTGGAAAATAGCTGACCAAAGATCAAGCCGACCAATAGCAACGTAATCAAGTTCTTGCTTCCTTTAGAAAAGTAAAAACCAAACAACAATAACGAAAACGACACCATTACAATTACGGCAATCGTGAAATTGACGTACAAGTTAAGAACTAAAGTACTCAAACCACCAAAAATCAGCACGATCAAAATTTGCGTCAACACATACAACGCATCAAACCCCATGATACTTGGCGTTAAAATTCGGTTGTGCGTAATGGTTTGAAATACAAGTGAAGACTGAGCAATAGCCACACCCGCTAGCACTATCGCCAATACTTTAGGAACTCTACGAGATAAAAAATACTGGTAGTTGTCAGCCGTTAGCCCAATACCAATAAACAAACATGCAAAAAGTACCGCAATGCCACCTAGCAGTAGGATTTTCGTTGAATCACGCATGTTGCTTACCTCGCAACAACATCGCGATGAATACCACACCACCCAATATGCTGATCACGATAGAGATTGGCATTTCATGAGGGAAGATAATCAAACGACTCACCAAGTCGCAACACAACACTAAAGTCGCCCCATACATGGCCGTAAGCGGAATGTTCTTTTTGAGGTTATCACCATAAAAGTGACTCACGAGGTTCGGCACAATCAGACCAAGGAATGGCAGCTGCCCCACAATCATCACGACACTTGCCGACATGATGGACACCAACAGCACGCCAATCGTGACAACCTGCTGATAATTTAACCCCAAGTTAACCGCGAAATCTTTTCCGATACCCACGGCTGAAATCCGTGCGGCAAAAAGATAGCTGAGAATAGCCATTGGTACCGCGATGTACAGTAGTTCAAAATCACCACGCAAGATGTTGGCGAAGTTTGCGACTGTCCAAGCATTCAGACTTTGAAGTGCATCGTATTTGTAAGCGATAAACGTGGTCATGGATTGGATGACATTGCCGAAAATAATTCCGACAAGTGGCACAAAGACCACACTCTTAAATTGAATGCGTTGAATAAAGAAAATAAATGCTAGCGTCCCAAATACCGAAATACCAAAGACAAGCCATAGGTGATTGTCGTTGCCAAAGAAAACCACGCTCAGTACATAGCCCAGCATGGCGCATTCGATCGTACCGGTTGTAGAAGGTGCAGCAAATCGGTTCTGGCTGATTTGCTGCATAATAAGGCCTGCAATACTTAAGCCTGCACCAGCAAGCAGTATGGCGAATAAACGTGGTATACGGCTGGTAAAGAAAAGCTCTAACGCTTTCTCATCACCCGAAAATAACTGTTGGGGCGTCATGTTTGCCACCCCAACAAACAACGAAACCGTGCTTAAAACCACAAGGGTTAGCAATAACTTTTTCAAAGTTAACCTCTGCTATCTTGGATTACAGTTCAACGGTTTGCTTGATCTCACTGACCATTTTTTCTGTTGCAGTCACACCAGACATCGACAAGTACCACGCGTCCACATCTAAATAAGTGATTTTGTGATTCTTATATGCGGCGGTTGCTTTGACTAAGTCGTTATCCATGGACTTACGAATATCGTTATCTGGCGTGCCTTTTAACGAATTGCGGTCAACTACGAGTATATTTTTCGGGTTAGCTTCACGAATAAATTCATAAGAAATAACATCTCCGTGAGTGCCCGTTTTCACGTGTTCAACCGTTTCCAAGAAACCGAAATCGTTATAAATCACACCAAATCGCGATTGAGATCCAAACGCACTGATGTTGTCACCCATGCTTAAAATCGTTAACGCATCATTGTTATTTGATTGGTTGTAGTCACGAATTGCTTTGAATTGAGCATCTAGCGCTTCAATTTTCTGCTCTACTTTTTCTTCGATATTGAAGATTTTACCAATATTGCGCCACTGTGCTTGCGTACCTTCCCAGTAACCTTGATTCTCTTTCGCAGCAAAAACGACCGTAGGAGCAATTTCACTCAGCTCTTCATATTTCGCAGACGCTCGCGGACCAACCAATATCAAATCTGGTTTTTGCATGTAAATGGTTTCAAAGTCGGGTTCAAACAAACTACCCGCAGAGGTGTAGTTATCTTTGCTGTATTTTGAAAGGTAGCTAGGCAGATTAGAAGAGTTAGAGACTGCAACAGGATCGATACCAAAGTTGTCCAGCGCATCTAGCGGACCAAAGCCAATCACAACCACGCGCTCTGGTGATTGTTCTAGCTCGGTTTGACCCATGTAATGGTCAATCACAACCTTAGCAGCGAAAGAAGGAGAAACAGTAAATAGCGACAGCATAGCCGCACCGACGAATTTTTTCATTTTGTTAAGCCTTAATGAGATCTATTATCATGCGCGTTCGCAATATAGCGTTACTCTTTACTGCATTCAACAAAATTTAAGGTACTTTACATTAGTTACGCTTATTCGAGCTCCAACTATATCAAAGACTTATAAAAACCATTCATTGCAATATCTAGGTGTATCATTCATGCGCTTCGATAAATGCTTTGAGTGCAAGCTCATCAATAATCTCCAACCCGTTTTCCGTTTTTGCAATCAATCCCTTTTCAATCAAATCTTTAACTGCACGTCGATAAACACGACCAGAAGTACCAAATCGCTCAGCTTCTTGATTTACTTTGTCAAAGCCACCGAGCAATGTGTTGGTTTGATTACGGACGAAAAGATCATACGCAATATTATAAGTAATGGGATGCAATAACCGATTGGTATAGATATCCATAGAGTCTTGATAATCTTCGGCCAACGCTGAAGCAAAGAACACCATCATTTCTGGATGCTTTTGTAGCGCTTCAGTTAGTTTTTGGATGCAGATAACATCAACCTGCATGTGCTCATCTGCAATCACATTCCATTGGCAAGGAGTCTGAGTGAAGTACTCCATTTCACCATAGATATGGTAGTCGCAGTTTGCCTCTCCTAATTGAAAGCGTCGCCCATTCGCGGCCAATATGCTCATTGACACTCGACCTACCGGCACAACATATAAGTACTGAAGTTGCTCACCTTGACGGAGAATTTCTTCCCCAGCATCAAAGTAACGCGTACTAATTTGACACTGATAGATCATCTCACGAAAGGCAACGCTCTTTTTTTCAAGGTATGTTTTGAAGCGGCCAGTTGGATACGGGCTGATTTTCATTCTCTGCTCTCTCAGAAAAGTTACTGATAACTATCTCAGGTGGATTGTACCCCGTAACACCAAATAAAAAAGCGACAGTGGCCTGTCGCTTTACATTCATTGATTTATAAGAGTGACTGAAGTTAGTACGGACTAGCTCTGAGCAATCAGCGCTTCTAACGCCGTCGTTGCAGCAAGCTTCTCACCTTGCATCATTACTTTCGCTTCATCAACGTACTGACTAACCCCTTCTTTCACATCTTGTTGGTACAGAACGACGTTATTTAAGATCGAAGCCACATGAAGACCACGTAATCGGCCAACGGCAAACAAAGCTGAGGTTTCCATATCGGCACCTAAGACGCCCTTCTTGTTCCAGTATTGGCATATCGCATCTTCGTCATCGGTATAGAAACTGTCGTGAGAACGTACCACACCGAAATGATAACGCGCCTCTTGCACCGACAGGTAACGCTCAACTTCCTTTAATAAGGAAAAACTTGCGTACGCCGGATAAGCCGAATCCACATACGCTTTGGATCCGCCTTCATCTCTTACCGCACCTTCGGCAATGATTAGCTCGCCAAGCTGAATGCCTGATTGCATCGCACCTGCCGATCCAACACGTACTACATGAGTTACGCCGCACTGTTTTAGCTCTTCTACCGCAATGATCATTGATGGCGCACCGATGCCTGTACTGCATACTGAAACAGGCTGCTCCTTGTATTTGCCAGTAAAAACACGGTACTCGCGATTTTCCGAGATCATTTCTGCATCATCCAATAATGCGGCAATACGATTAGCTCGGTCTGGCTCACCACATACAATGACGAGAGGAGCGACTTGTGTTTCATCAACACCAATATGAGGTTGTTTCGCCATTTTTCGTTCCTTAAGCTGCAGCTTGAGCTAAGGTTTTATCGCCATTGCGCTTGGCGCTACGGGCCCATTCACGCGTACCATTGGCAGCAATGAACATCAAAATCGCATACTGAACAGACATCGCATAAACACCCTGTGTCGCGTAAATGCCAACACTGATGATGTTAATCACAACCCAAAGAATCCAGTTTTCCACATATTTACGTGTCATCAGAATTTGTGCAACAACAGAAAGTACTGTCATGGTTGCATCCCAAAACGGGAACGCATCAGGTTCAAGTGCCGGATCAGCCAAGTCTGCACCAAAGAGATTCAAGCTATCAACAGCAATGTTTGCTAATGCAAAGAAAAAAGGGTCGATGTAGATGGTTAGCAACGCGATAGACACAACGCTAATAGAAGCAGTGGCGATGAGTTTCTGTTTGTTTAACCAGCGTACTTCCAGCGTTTCACCTTCCGCGTTTGGACGAGTCCACGCATACCAACCGTAAATGTTCGCACAGAAGAAAAACAGTTGAAGAAGTAATAATCCGTATAACTGAATTTGGAAAAAGATAACGGCAAAAAGAGTGACATTCAGCAAACCGAATAAGTAGTTGATGGTTTTTTCTTGGCTAGCAAACCAAATGCAAAGCAATCCAAAAACCGTACCGAAAGCTTCGATCCAACTCATTGCGTAACCGCCGCCAATTGGAATGTTAACCAGGGTGTTGTTTATATCGAGTAAGGCAAGTAGGTCCATGTCGATGTCCTTTATTATTTTGTTTGGGAATATGCCTATATTAGGGCGTGACACCTAACAAAAAGGAGGACATTTGTCCCCCTCTTGATGCACTCGATCATAATTCAGTTCAATATTTGCTTGAAAGCAATAAATGACTCAATTGAACCGCTTGGAAATTAACGCGCCTAAGAATCCAAACCTAAATAGCGCTTTTTGAATGCGGAAGCTGATGCAAATAAAGCTGACGCCAAAAGTGTAATAACAAACCCAATTGCGTACTCGAATGCTTCATTCACCAAGAGCTGATAACAGCTCACAAAAAAAATCAGTATGACCGCAATAACATTAACTCGGTGAAACCAAGGATGCTTTACGGAGAACTTAGCGTAACCTTTTGATAACATTTAACTAATCCGCCAGACAACAATTAATATTTTTATTTATAATCAATGGTGATAGTAAGGCTTTATAGTATAAAGAGAAACGACTTTTTTGACTTTTTAGCTCAACATCACAGGTCATCTAGTGCTGCTTGACTTTAATATCTTGACACTTTTTCGTTCAACTAAGGTAGGTTCTAATTGCACGACTTGCGCTTCTGTTGATTTATCATCCAGTTTTCGGACAAGCGTTTCCACGGCAGCTTGCCCAAGACGGTATTTAGGCTGGTGAATTGTGGTGAGTGATGGCGACATAAACTTCGCGATATGTATGTCATCGTAACCGATGATTGAAATCTGTTCCGGGACTTTAATATTGAGCTCATTTGCGGCGTTAATTACACCCATCGCCATCATATCATTGGAAACAAAAATCGAACTGGGTAAGGCGCCTCGCTGCGCCATTTTCATAAATGCTTGATATCCGCCTTCACATTCGAAGTCCGATTCAATTATCCAGTTGGCATTAAATTCCAAGCCTGCTTCGTTCATCGCACGTTTGTAACCTTCGTATCGCATTTGCGCTTGGTGTTTAATCAAAGGGCCGGTGATACATCCTATTTCTGTGTGGCCACAATCAATCAGGTATTTCGCCGCTAGGTAACCGCCACGAAGCGAGTTATCTTGAATTTTGTCGCTCGTAAACAGCATCGGCCCCCAATCCATCACCACGACAGGGATATCAGGATAACGCTCAAATACATCGATACGCTCCCCTTCTAGCGAGGAGCACATCAAGATCAAACCATCGACACGCTTTTGCAAAAGCGTATTAATGGATTGGCGCATACGTTCGTTATCACCTTCGGTATTGCATAAAATGAGGCTGTAGCCTTTTTGGTAGCAGCTGCGTTCGACGCCTTTTACGACTTCGCCAAAGAATGGGTTGGTTGAGGTTGTCACTAGCATACCAATGGTTTTGGTACGATTGACTTTGAGGCTACGCGCCAAAGCTGATGGCGCATAGTAGTTGAGTTCTTTTGCGGCATTATTGACGCGTTCGGAGATCTCTTCACTCACAAAACGCGTCTTGTTAATAACATGGCTCACTGTTGAAGTGGAAACCCCTGCCAGTTTTGCGATGTCTTTCATCGTCGCCATGTTATTACTCCTAATTGATGAGGCGTTTAAGCCCTATTGTGCAGCGAGAAACGCGTCCACCTCTTCGCGAGTTGGGATCGACGTCTGCGCGCCAAAGCGGGTCACAGAAATTGCAGCCGCCGCATGTGCAAACTTAATTGCTGATTCTAAAGGTAAATCCTCTAACAGGCCAGTGACGAATGCCCCATTAAACGTATCCCCTGCTGCGGTGGTATCAGTCGCGTCAACACGGAACCCCGGGATGAGCTCACCTCTACCATTTTGACTTAACCAAACACCCTTCGCACCGAGAGTGATCATGACAATTTCGATACCTTTGCTATGAAGCACATTCGCCGCTTCTTGCGCGCTGTCATTATCCGTTACCGTTACCCCCGTCAACACTTCAGCTTCGGTTTCATTTGGTGTAATGACATCAATACAAGCAAGCAGTTCGTCTGACAGTTCACGAGCAGGGGCAGGGTTTAAAATGACGTTAGTTTTTGCATCTTTCGCCACTCGCGCGGCTTTCTCAATGCCGCACATCGGCGTTTCCAATTGCATCAGCAGGTAATCCGCTTGGCGAATGCGATCTAAATCTGGCTCAATCGCTTCTGCTGTCAATTTGGCATTCGCTTCTGCTGAAATACAAATGCTGTTTTCACCACTATCCGACACTTGAATCATCGCAATGCCAGTTGGGCAGTTTGGTTGCATCTTCACACCTGTGATGTCGATGCCGTCCATATTGAAGTTTTCACGAATATTGATGCCGAACGAGTCATCGCCTACACAAGCAATAAAGCCAATATCAGCCTTGAGTCGAGCTGCAGCAACAGCTTGGTTGGCACCTTTGCCACCTGGGATAACTTGATAGTTGCGACCATGTAGCGTTTCGCCAGGGCGAGGGAAAGAAGGCACTTGAAGAACATGGTCAGCGTTTACACTACCTAACACCACTAACTTATTCATACGGTTATCCTCGGTTCTGAATGAACCCTTTTTTTGAAAAACTATTTTGGAAAATACATTAGATGACTTTAACTTCTCTTCCTAACGAAGGAGTCACGATAAAAAGTCAAAGGCATCTATACCCTGCATTTTTAAGTCTCTTTGGTATGTTTGCCCTCTCCTCCTAAACGACAGATATAAACGGAGGAGAGAGCAAAAATTAGGACGCTTTATTGAACGTCAAACTTATTTAGTCACTACTTTTAGTGGTACCGGAATGTATTCTTCTACTTTTTCACCTTTCAAGACTTTGTCAGCCGTTTCAACACCTAAAGCACCGATAAGATCTGGCTGCTGCGCGATGGTTGCTGCTAGTTTGCCACGGTTAACTGCCGCAATGCCGTCTTCCGTGCCATCAAAACCAACGATAACGACGTCTTTGCCAGATGCTTGAACTGCGCGAAGTGCACCTAGCGCCATTTCATCATTCTGTGCGAACACCGCTTGCACATCAGGGTTAGCCGCGAGTAGGTTTTCCATCACGTTTAGGCCTTTAGTACGGTCAAAGTCTGCTGGCTGGCTGGCAAGAAGATCCATATCGCTGCCCTTCACGGCATTCATGAAACCTTCACCACGCTCGCGCGCCGCCGATGTGCCCGCAATACCTTCAAGCTGAATTACTTTTGCTTTTTCGCCAACTTTTTCCATGATGTAGTGGCCTGCCATTTCACCACCGATCACGTTGTCGGACGCGATGTGGCTCACGACTTCACCACGGCTTGCGCCACGGTCTAGTGTCAATACAGGGATCTTAGAACGGTTCGCCATACGAATCGCATTAGACACAGCATCAGAATCCGTTGGGTTGATAAGAATAGCTTTTACGCCGCGAATACTTAAATCCTCGATGTTCGACAATTCTTTGCTCGGGTCATTTTGCGAGTCCAGTACAATTAAGTCGTACCCCAATTCTTTCGCTTTAGCTTCCGCACCGTCTTTCATCGTTACGAAGAACGGGTTGTTTAGCGTCGAAACCACAATCGCCATCGTATCTTGGGCTTGTGCCGCTACTGATACAGTGGAAGAAAGAAGTGCAGCAGAGATAAGAGTTGCAAGTTTTTTCATCGTTCTAGTCCTTTGTGTAGGGTGAGCCAGCACACGCCCACTGGCTCGGTTTGTATTCAGGATTTAATGGTTATGGATTATTTGTTTTTGTTGTCTACCAGTACTGCGAGCAAGATAACCACTGCTTTGGCAATCATTTGGTAGTATGAGGAAACGTCTAGTAGGTTAAGAGCGTTGTTTAAGAAACCGATGATCAGCGCACCAATTAGCGTACCCATGATGCGGCCTTTACCGCCCATCAAACTGGTACCGCCAAGTACAACTGCAGCAATCGCATCTAACTCGTAACCCATACCTGCAGTTGGCTGAGCGGAAGACAGACGAGAAGTTACGATAATACCTGCAAGCGCTGCCAGCATACCGCAGATTGCGTATACACCAATCTTCACTCGGTCTACATTGATACCAGATAGACGAGTCGCTGATTCGTTGCCACCTAGTGCATAAACGTAGCGACCAAAGCGAGTGTGGTTAAGTAGGTACCAAGCCGCAGCGAATACAACTACCATCAACCAAACAGGTACTGGAATACCTAGCGCGTAGCCGGTACCAAACCATGCAAACGCATCAGCTGTGTCAGTAAAACCTGTCGAGATTGGACGACCTTCGGTGTACACCATAGTCACACCGCGTAGTAACGTCATGGTAACCAGCGTAGCGATAAAGGCCTGTACTTTGCCCTTCGCAATGATGATGCCGCTAATTGCACCTAACGCTGCACCTGCGACTAAAGCAGTCGGAACCGCCACCAGCACCGGGACTTCAAGCGCAATCATGCTTGCCGCAAAGGCACCACATAGCGCCAGTACGGAACCAACACTCAAGTCGATGCCTGCGGTTAAAATAACCAGTGTCATACCTACCGCGATAATGGCATTCACTGAGGTTTGACGAAGAATGTTGAGAATGTTGTCGACCGTAAAGAAGTTCGGGTTCAAAAATGACACAACAACAATCAAAAAAATCAGTGCTATCAGTGATTTTTGCTCAATCAACCACTCTTTTGTGAACAACTTCTTGCTGCTAGCTTCGGTTGGTTTGCTCATGGTATTAGTACTCATGCTGCTTCCTCATTGATCTTTTTGCCTACGGCACAGGCGAGTAATTTTTCTTGATCGGCGTCTTTCGCATCGAATTTGCCAGTAATACGACCTTCATGCATAACCAGAATGCGGTCACTCATACCCAGCACTTCTGGCATCTCGGAAGACACCAAGATGATGCTCATGCCTTCGGCTTTGAACTTGTTGATGAGTTGATAAATTTCTTTTTTCGCACCGACATCGACGCCACGTGTTGGCTCATCGAGAATCAGAACTTTAGGTTTGGTCATTAACCCTTTCGCGATCGCCACTTTTTGCTGGTTACCGCCGGATAAGTTACCAATGATTTGGTCGCGCGTAGGGGTTTTGATATTAAATAGCTTGATAAAATCTTCCACGGCAATCACTTCGTCGCTATGTTGGATTTGGAAGCCTTTAGTCAAATGATTGAGAGAACAAAGTGACATATTCTCCTTAACCGAGAGACCTAACACCAAGCCATCGCCTTTGCGATCTTCAGAGATATAAGCGATGCCATTTGCTAAGCCATCTTGTGGGCTAACCGGGTTAATGGTTTTGTTATCGAGGTTGATAACACCATGCTCACTTGGCAACGCGCCGTAAATCACTTTCATCAGTTCGGTGCGGCCTGCCCCCATCAAACCAGAAATACCCAAAATCTCACCGCGTTTCAGCGTGAAGCTCACATCGTGAACGCCAGAGCCAGTCAGGCCAATCACTTCAAGGCAAGTTTCGCCATGTCGCACATCAATACGTGGGTATTGCTCTTCTAACTTACGACCAACCATCATTTCGATCAGGCCGTCTTCATCAGTTTCGGACACCTTGCACTCACCGATAAATTTACCGTCACGAAGCACCGTAATATCGTCACAGATTTCAAAGATTTCTTTAAGACGGTGTGAGATATAAACAATGCCGCAGCCCTGCTCTCGAAGCTCGTTGATCACTTTAAATAGTGACTCCGTCTCGGTATCAGTCAGCGCGTCAGTTGGCTCATCCATAATGATGACTTTCGATTCAAACGAAAGCGCTTTCGCGATCTCCACCATTTGCTGTTCACCTAGGCTCAAATCACCAAGCAACGTTTTCGATGAGTGCTTTACGTTAAGGCGTTGAAGCAACTTGTCTGCTTCTTCATACATCTTGCCCCACTGAATACGCCCCATCGTGCCGGTAAATTCACGACCTAGATAGATGTTTTCAGCAATCGTTAGTTCAGGGATCAAGTTCAATTCTTGGTGAATGATGCTGATGCCCGCTTCCTGTGAGTCACGCGGACCTTTAAACGCGGCAGGTTGGCCTTGATATTGGATGCTACCCGCATCCATGTGATAGATGCCAGTCAGCACCTTCATCAATGTTGACTTGCCTGCTCCATTTTCTCCCATGAGCGCCATGACACGGCCTGGGTAAACATTCAGGCTCGCTTTGTCCAGTGCTTTCACGCCCGGGAACGCTTTCTCAATGTCGCTCAGTTGTAGAATGGCTTGAGTCATAATCTGTCCTCAATATCTCTGGCTTAAAAAACCACGCCCGCTTGAAAGATAACGTTCGCGTATGGCGAGCATTCGCCAGTTCGAACGACAGCGCGGCTTTGTGCCGTGCGTGCTTTAAATGCTTCATGTGACACGTAGCTGATCTCGATAGATTTACCCGTTTCTTCGCTCTCTTTGCTCAGTTCGTTAAGCAATGCTTGATGCAAAACTGGGCTTACATCAGAAAACTCTTCCGCAATAATGACCCCTTCGATTTGCGACTCAGATAGAATCACGCGAACAGTATCAAGAAAACTTGGTACGCCATGCGTTAGCGCCAAATCAATTCGCTGTACATGCTCAGGGATTGGCAGGCCAGCGTCACATATCGTGATCTCATCGGTGTGGCCTAGCGTCGCCACCAAGTAAGAAATATCTGAGTTAATTAGGGTACTTTTTTTCATCTCATCGACCTTTCGGTTACACGTTCATACAACCATGAGCGCCTGTTTTAAAGTGTTTTCGTTATTAACAGAAAACTCATCGAAACGTTTCGATGAAATAATAATTCGTTGTGGTAATTTGACCAGAGTGAGATCGATAAGGTGTGAGAATGATCCGTAATTAACGGGTCATCGAATAGTAAAAAGGTACATGAGTCACACTTTACCATCGAAACGTTTCGATGGCTGGCTTAATCTACACTTGAAGTGAGGTTTTTAAAGACAGTTGAAAAAGAGATACGTCCCATTACTGAGAAACACTCTAGTTAATGAGATGGAAACCTTACACATCATCACAGTTCTTGGATGGTTGTCTGATTTTGGAGAACGCTCACCTTACAATCTGGTTACAATTTGCAAAACACATCATCCGTTCAGTACCTTATATGGTATGCGACGTTTGTAGGGACACAAACGGAAACTAAAAGCCATAATGAAGTTAAGCAATCGAGTCATCTTGCTTGTCGCGCCAGTGATCTTATTAAGCGCGCTGGTATCAAGTTATATTATTTACAGCATTCAAAAAGTAACGCTCATCAAGCGAGAAGACAGCTATATCCAATTGCAAATGGAAAAGCTCGCAGGGCAGTTCCGACAAGCCAACATATTCCTCAATAGTTATGCATACACATTAAGCAAAAGTGATGTATTGCAAGACTACTTGGTGAATCATAGCAATCCGTATCGTGAGCGCGTGTTATTTAACCGACTCGATGAAACCGCAGATGTGTTAAGCCATGGCTATACAGGCGATGCAAGCATGGCGATTCTCGACGGGAAACAAAACCTTCTTTATTACACAGAAAATAAATACTACGAATCTTCAGGTGTAGTCGACCCTAAGGTATTGGATTACATCTCGCGAAGCTTTAGTACGAGAGAAGCGTTTAACCATACTGGCTTTATTTACAATTCCAGCGGGCAAAGTATTCTTCTGCAATACGAACTGATCGACAAACGAACAGGGACACAACCTCTAAGTTTTGATCCGCAAAATGTCTTTTTCGTGGTGGTATCGGTATCGCTCGAAGCCTTCAATGAGATCAAGCACGAAATCGAGTTCGACACGCATAGCGTGATAACTTTTGCCGACAAGCCTATTTATCTCGATATTCCTCTCGCTCAGACGATTGAACTATTGCCACACTTTTATGCGGTACTCTCCCCCGCTGAATATTTGATGTGGAATAAAGTCGATAAAGTGTGGCTAGAACTGGCCCTTTCCTTTGGTGTGGCGGCGTTTTGCACCATCACCTTAATTGTTTTGGTTTTGTATCGTTATGTATTACACCCCGTTTCTCGCCTCGATAAACAGCTACAAGAGCTGGAAACAAATCAACGCGGCAACATTGAAAAGCTAGAAACAAACGATGAAATAGGACGCTTATCCTCACGCTTTTTTGATATGTATGAAGAGCTCAACGTCATATATAAGAAGACAAAACGCCTGGCTGAAACGGATCATCTAACGCAACTCGCTAATCGCCATCGTTTCCATGAACTTGCAACTCGTGAACTCGTCTCCCCTTCGCAGCATTTGTGGGTCATTTATGTCGATCTCGATAACTTTAAGTACGTTAATGACAAATACGGGCATGAACTGGGAGACAACTTATTAAAGGTGTTTTCATCACACATCAAAAATGTCTGTCAAAAATTCTCGCACGACTACGATAGTCCCTGTTTTGCAGCAAGATTGTCTGGTGACGAGTTTGCTATTTTATTGAGCTCAAATCAGGATGCACAACGCCTACCCGATTTGCTGGCCTCAGAGTTGCTAAAACCGATTAGCAATCTCAGTCCATCTTGGAGTAATTCATTCCCCGTGACTGCAAGCGTAGGTATCGCTCAGTACCCTCAAGACGGTACAGACGTCGCGAAATTACTCTCCAGTGCCGATGCGGCAATGTATCAAGCCAAACGAGCCGGGAAAAACCAGTACGCTTATTACTCAGCTGCTCTCAATGTTGAGTCTCAAAGACGCAGTCAGCTTGAGCGAGCGCTCAGAAAAAGCAACGTGGAAGAAGAGTTCCATCTCGTTTTTCAACCCTATATGAATAATCGGGACAACGAGATTGAAGGACTAGAGGTATTATTGCGCTGGGAAGCGGAAGGCATTGGTCCCGTGCCTCCGAAAGAGTTTATCCCAATCGCGGAACAGGCGGGCTTATTTGATAAAATTGATCGCTGGGTTTTCGCCAACGCTACAGCGGAATATCACCAATTAAGAAATATTTTTGGCAAAGACATTGTCCTTTCGATCAACCTCTCTTCAGCAGAGCTTAACTCCATCGAAATGGCGAATTATATTCATGACCAAGCAAGCAAAAACGGTGTGAAACCAGAATGTATTGAATTAGAAATAACAGAAACCTTTGCCGCAGAACAACAAGGTACAGCATTACTTGATGAGCTGTCGAAGCGTGGCTATCGTCTCGCCATTGATGACTTTGGCTCTGGCTATACATCGCTGACTCAACTTGTTCAATATCCAGTTCAAAAGATCAAGTTTGACCGAGAGTTCCTCGTTACATTGATGAAAACCAACAACGGTCATGTGATCAAACCCATCATCGATCTATGCCACGCTCAAAATAAAACGGTCACCGCAGAAGGTATTGAGCACAATGTGATGCATGAATGGTTATCGGCCTACCGCTGTGACTATATGCAAGGCTATTTATTTGGTAAGCCAATGAGTAAGGAACAACTGAATTTGTGGTGGCAATCCGCAAATGACGATAGCCGCTTCGATGGTTCCATAGTAGGTTCAATTACTGTTCAAGGGACATCTTATTAAAGATTAAGTACAGAAGCCATGTATGTGGCTGCTGTACTTATATAATATAGAAACAAGACTTTACCCCTAGTTTCAATAATATAAGCAACCACATAAGTTCGTACGTTAATTTTTGGCATTATTATTTTTCGATGAAAGCTCTCAGTTATTTAAATATTTAATCAAAACGATAGAATTACTTTTTGGTAAGTTTAGTTCTGTTTTTACTTCTTTAATTGAAGACATAAGGAAATAAGTAAAAGCTGACAAACTTTACTTTTGTACTGCTGATCACCGGCTTAAATGATTCGTGTAGAAGCTCATTTGTCGGCTCCACTTAGACTTAGCTTTATCACTTGTGAACAGGAAATGCCCTTCTTCTCGGTATTTCTCTACCTTTCTTATCCATCTTGTTGTTTACCCACTCACTTAAAATGCACTAACACACATAACGAGTTGACGTTACGATTTGTTACGAGTCAAATCACAAATCTAAACGTAGGCTGAATAGACGTACAAAAGACAAAAACATTGAAATAAAAAGAGTTTCTAATCTAGAAAAAATAAAACATCGTTTTTATAAATTCGCCATCTCACAAATATCCTTAAACACAGTTTTATTAATTACACATATCAGATATTATTTATGCCGAAGTTTATCGAAACAATCGATTAACTTCATAATTTATTTGAGTTTCAAACAGTTAGTTTTTAACTTGAAAACTTATCGTTAACCCAATATTAAGTACCTAAGCGTACAATAAGAAACATTGGGAATAGAATTATATTGATGTGCATGTTGTTTTAACGAATGCATGAAGCAATCGGTAAATTTGTAACACCATAGAGTTTTATTTAGCCAAGATGAAAAAGTTAATTTTATTATTTATATGGACATTTCTGTCTGCCTCTCCTTTTGCCTTTGCAAAACAAGCAGATAACGAAGTCAAAAGTCACATGCCACAGAATCAAATTGAACAAGTGTTCAAACAAGCAAAGTTAGATGGCATAGTAGACTTTAAATTGTTTCGTGACGCTTACATCGCGTACCAAAAAACACCCGATAGAAAGAAATCAGTACTAACCATCATCGACTATAGTAAACCATCGACTGAAAAACGCTTTTATGTGGTTGATTTAGATAAAAAGAAGCTTATCTACAATACTTATGTTTCTCACGGTGTGAACAGTGGAAAGAAAACAGCGACGCAGTTTTCAAACGTGGTGAACTCGCGTAAAACATCGCTGGGTACGTTTTTGACTGACACCACCTACTACGGATCAAATGGTTATTCACTTCGATTAGATGGTCTAAGCTCAGGGTTGAACGATAAAGCTCGCGAGCGTTATATCGTTGTGCACGGTGCCGACTATGCTAACCCTTCTTTTATCAAGAAGAATGGTTACCTTGGGCGCAGTTGGGGTTGCCCTGCACTGCCAAAGAAGTTGTCTCGTGAGATCATTGACACCATAAAAGGCGGCAGTGTTATTTACGCAAGCGCATAACACGGGTGCAAATCATGTGGGGAAGAATGCTCTCTTTCTTCCCCAACAAATAATCGGATTGGCTCAAGCTTCCTTTTATCAAGATTCTCTTTACTGTTTATCCAGTTTTCGCTTGCTTCAACGCTAAAATTATTTAGGTATTAGCTTATACCTAGATAACATCAGAAAACTCTGTTCATCCCTCTTCCATCTCGTTAGTATACGCTGAGTTGGTCAAACACCGATTTTCATTGTTATCATAGTGTCACTAAGATTCCGTAGTCATAGTGATAGTCTATGACGTTATATGTTTAGGGTTACTTCTTGCGTTATCTACACCGTATATTATTGATGCTTTCATTGTCCCTATTTTCAGGGTTCATCGCTGCCTCATATGCGCATACGTATCACCACACTAAACATTACACCTCTGAACGCTTACTTAAACTCGCGCAACAAGACGATTTTGAACTAGCACACAGCGAATTCCATACATTTGCCTCTCCAAGTTCTTGGGGCTCAGAAGGTTATTATCTGCACATAAAGCGCGAGTTGTTAGCGCTGGTTTCCTGCCGTCGAACATCCGCCACTGATGGTGTTTTATCATCTGATTTTACTCCTGATTATTTTTTACTTGTTGCTTTCTCTTCCCCACCACTATTGGAATTGGCGAAACAAGCATCTCGCTTACCTCTTGATGGTTATGGCGGGCTGATGAGTAAACGCTCTCTCTATCGACTCTCAGGAAGAAAAGAAGCCAATTTGATGTACGTCTTTACTCATGGTCGCAACGCCTTCCCTGTTGTTTAACTTTTTATGACATACAGAGAACACGGAAATGTAACGATGAGAACCAATACGCTCATTGTTACTAGAACCAATTTGAGGTCCATATAATGACAAAATTCGCTACGACTATCGCACTAGCATTACTATTTGCAACGAGCTCTGCCTTCGCTAACACGGAAGCAAAACCAGAAGAAATGAGCAATGAGACTCTACTAGAATGTGCCAATGTTTCTAATGCACGTATTGCGGTTCCTGAACACAGAGCGATGTTCAGGCACTACCTAATGTCTGAAAGAAACTACAGTTTTAGTCAGTTATCTTCTGCTGAGCTTGAATTTAAAGCAGCAGATAAGAATGAATCCGAAGTAGAAACTATCTACAAATCTCAGTGTAAAGAGGTTGGCGAGTACCTATATAGCATTGGCTATTAAATTCGAAACCCTAACGACACTAAAAAAGAAAGGCGCATACATTGCGCCTTTCTTTTTACTGATAAAAACCAGCCGATTAGATGTCTAATCTATATACAAGCTTAAAAGTGCAACTCAAAGTAAACTTACTGGGAAAACTCTGACACATCCTTGGATTTACAGAACGCTCGACGTGCTTTAACAAACAAGAAACTAAGTACCCCAATCACGAATGTAATTATTGGGGCCGCCATTAATAGCATTGTGATCGTTTTGCTCATATTCTCTGGTAACAAGGGAAGCAATAAACCAAAACCGCATAATATCAGCGTCCATAAAATCGCACTCAGCCATGCAAAGTAATGGAATTTACTAATACCTTTCACTCGCAACCCCATCATTAATGGCAATAGGGAACGAACAACCGGAATAAACCGCGCACAAAAAAGCGCAATCAATCCATGTTTACTGAGTAATACGTCGACCTGTTCCAAACGCTTTTGAGGAACCGCGCTCACCCAGCCTTGGACCTTAGGTAAGCGATTTAGCCACTTGCCTTGTAAGTAAGCCGCCCAACTTCCCAATCCCGCACTAACAGCTATCACCAACATGATCATTATTGGATCAAGGACACCAACCGCCGCCAGCGTACCGGATAATACGACGACACTGTCGCATGGGAATGGCGCAGCAGGAATAAAACCACTTTCCAAAAAGATAAGCGCAGCAACAACAAAATAAACCAATCCTGCACCGCCTGGCGCCATTAACGCCGTAAAATCTTGATGCCAAAAGGCACTCAAGACCTGAATTATCGAATCAAACATAAACCGCTCCTAAGCATAACTAACCAAAAATTGTAAAAACATGGAATGTGTTAGCGAGCATGTATAAAGCGGTATATGAGATTCGATTCTTTCCTCGCTCCGATTCTGTATTTAGAATGAGTAAAAATACTTTCAACACAACGACCTAAAGCCTCATTGCCGATGCGTTTTAGCAGCCCCATCGAGTGAATTGCCGAACGATGTGTCCACCAAACTACAGCAAGCGTTTCAAACCATTCGAGTTCTACATCGTCGTTCGAGCTCGTTTCCTTAGAATGGCTAACCCTCAATATATTCCGGCTGTTTAAACTCGGATAGTCTTGTTGTATTGGAGAGGCAGGGTGTTCTGAAAAGTGCTTCGACTTAGCGGCAGCAGCAATATTCTGGTTATGAAAGGAAAGAAAATTTGGGTATGAGTGCGCCAGGCTCATGCTCGGAGCCAACAAGCAGAAAAGTAGTCCGAGTAAAGCAATCAGAGTCGTACGCACAAAGGTAACCAAAACCAAAATAATAAGTTCTTTTAACCCTGTGCGTAACGATTGGCAATTAGTATTCTTAATCGTTAAGAATACTAATTATTTTTCACCGTAAGGGTAGTTTTCAAACATTTTCGCAATTTCTTCTTCAATCAGAGACTCTCTTTTCTCAGAGCTCATAGACTCAGATAGTTTCCTGCTTGAAACACCTTTCCACACAACCTGATTAGCCTTTGCATCAACAAGCTCTACCACAAGTTTGCCATACTTACGTTCTTTGTATCTTTCCGGGCTTGAAGTGATCACGCCAAAGCTATTCCAACCATAACCGAAACTCACCGAAGACCCAGAAGAGACAAGCTCGGACTCTTCGACGATATCATGATGAACGTAAAGGTCCCCTCCACTATTCACTTTAATTAGGCCCTTATCTTCAAGCTGTTCAGCCAATCCTTGTTCAATACGTCGACCATCAATACTCGTAGGGGCTTCTGCTTGGGCACCGAAATCAAACGTTCTGTAAGCTGAAAAATCGGCTTGCTTATCAACATCCGTCGTTACGGTTGTACAAGCAGACACGAGCATCATCACCGCCCCTAATATCAAACCTTTCCACATGTTAAATCTCCTTTGGTTAAGCTGACTGTTTCAGCGGAATTACGCTAGTGCTATACATACGCTTCAGCAGTAAAAAGTAATCATTTCAATATCTAGTCTTGACCATGAAACGTGACTGTTCAATAAACGCGATTAACCTTTACACTGACAATCTTGAATCTCATCAATGCCTAAACGCTAGTAGACAGTGTGTTTACCCCTAATTAGCAGCCATCGATTTTAGAAGCGGAATCGCTGACCCTCCTGAAAAACAGAGACAATGAACACTTTAACACCAACACGCTACTTTTTTAGGCACCTGACAAACAATTGATGAGAAAAGACTTTTCTTTTTCGTTCAGTGTGGCATATTAGCTGAGTCCTATCGATGCGCGGGCATCGTATAATGGCTATTACCTCAGCCTTCCAAGCTGATGATGCGGGTTCGATAAATGTAGACCCAAAATCATACTTTAACTAACAGGTG
>NZ_NCTH01000047.1:0-22762 GCF_002105475.1 Vibrio sp. ArtGut-C1
ATTGATGATTTAATTTCAATAAAATTGTAACAAAAAACAAAGCCTTATAAAACAGCACCTTAGGTCTTGTTACGTGTAACGTGGTATTTATAAAGATTGATCAACCTCTCTAGGAAGCTTTTGGACAAAAGCACGTTAGAGTATGGGTTCTATTGTGCGAGACTTGGATTAGAAAAAGTATCTTGAAACCTTAAACGTTTGTATGGCGCTTGGCTTATTGGCAAAGCTCGTCAATCATTTGCTCAAAATTAGCGTACTTTGATTTGGCCACGCTTATGATTTTAGACACAGAGCTTTCATTTGACGGTGCAACCTCCTGAGCAAAGTGCAAAAACTTACTATTTAGGGGGCGCTTCAAATCAGGATAAGCAACAGCCTCGTATGGGCCAAGACCATGTGCAAACAACCAAACATAGTCTCCAAAATTTTGTGCAACCACCCCAACTTCACCTTCAGAGCCAAAGAAAACAATAGGTTGTTGCAAAAGATCTTCGACATTGTTGACCAGCCAAAAAGCAGCGTAACCGCCAGAACCATCTTGACCAAAAATTAAATATTCATGCCCATTGAGTGAAGAATTACCAGTCCATGCTTTAATCCATTCTGATGTTTCCTCATGTGAATAGAAATCATCATATGGTTCAAAATCGATTCCCTCACCGTCCGCGTAGTCAATGTCTATTGAGTGCAGTTTTTCTAATTGACCTGGAAAAGTTCTATTAATCTTATCTCTCCATACTTTCTGGACAACGCCTAACGCCCTGTTAAGGGGTGAGCAACGCATTCCACCTAACTTAAGTCTTTGTGCCGCAAACACATAAACCAAACTTTGAACCAAACCCGCCGAGCGTTGATAGTCCCTCTTGAACGCTTTGTATGGGAAATTATTTTAGACTTGCTTGAATGATGAGTAACTCAATTTCATTGGCCGATGTATTAACCAAACCATGAGTGCCAAAACGTTTATTAACTATCATATCTCCTGAAGTCACTTTTCTTTCCTCACCTTCAATGGTCATAGTGCCTTCACCTTTCAAAATGATATACATTTCTTCATCGTCTCCGTGAGTATGCTCACCCATAGAGCTTCCTGGTGGCATAACTACACGGATAGCGAAATCCCAAGCACCATCGAAATCTTTACGCCTAAATGCACGATAGATATCAATTGAACCTTCCCCATCATGGCTATTTTCGTCGACTTCTCTATCACAAGTGTAAAAGTTACGTATCATTTTTTCCGAATCCCTTTGTGATTATTTTCCGCAGATCTGTAAAGCGCCATAACGCCGCGTTAAGGGGTGAAGGCACACAATACCAAAGTTTCTGCAAAGCACCTTAGACACTACACCCAACGCAAATTGAAAATGCCACGCGTGCCAAGTCCCTCTTAAACGATTTGTTATAAGTCATACTTTAGCATCCCCAAAGAAAAAGTTAGTTAAATCAAAGTGTTTTTATGCCGAAATTCTTTTGGAAAAACTCATCCGCGGCTTTATGAGCTTGCCTTTCCTCGACAAACAATGCGTTTAGTGTCTCACGGTCAATTTTGCTATCATGGAATTCTTTAATCCCATCTATATATGCCTGTTCACATTTTTTATGCTCATCGCGCAGCTTTTCCAATTTAGTAAATGTATCCGCTTCAATTTTTCTGTATTCAACCATTTTAAAACTCCTTTTTACTTGTTGGTGGTTACTGGCATTACGCCGTAAACACGAGCCCAACCTTGAACTGAAACCGCCAAGCGTAGGGAGTCCCTCTTAAACGCTTTGTTATAAGTAATTTACGGAATACTTTGTTTGAATGTAATCATTAGGAAACACTATTGCTGAAGCTTCTCGTAACTGAATAGCTTTTTCCAATTTACCAAAAAGTGGAATACCTCCACCTAGAATCACTGGAACTCTTGTTATTGTGACTTCATTGATCAGTTGTTGATTTAAAAATGAGGTAATTGTAGAACCACCATCAATATAAACGTGCTTATAACCTTCTTGCTCAAGTTTACGCACTAAATCAGGTAGGCCTCCAGAGTACATTTTAACTTTACCTGAAAGGTTTTCAGGTGCTGCTTTAAGTGTATTACTCAAGACATAAACTTTTATATCACCATAAGGCCACTGTTCAGAGGTAAGATTAAAACTAGAGAGCGTTTCCATACATTTTCGCCCCATGACCATACAATCAACCGAGCTTACATAATCAGCAAAGCCCATATCTGGATTTTCACTCATATCAGCGTCCTGGTTACCTGATACATGAAGCCAATCCAAACCACCATTTTCATCTGCGATGTAACCGTCTGTACTGGTTGCAATAAACACTGAACACTTCATCTTTTAATTCCTAGCTCCGAAACTGACAATTACTTATAACGCCGCATTAAGGGGTGAACAACGCGATGCCACCCAACTTAAACCATTGTGCCATAAACACAAAAGCTAAACTTTGAACCAAAACTGCCAAGCGTTGAGAATCCCTCTTAAACGCCTTGTATGGATAATAAGTACTCCAATCGGGTAAGGTGAGACCCAGACTTTAGCTGCAACTAAAGTTCTTCTATCTGGTAGTTCGATTGAACGATGGCTCCTCAATTGAGAGACCGGTAACAAGTACGAACGCTAGATAGAACTCCAAGCACCACACTCGAATAGTCTTCTGGGTCTCGAGCCCGCATTTGCAAGCAAGAGTTAGCTTATTATGAATACAAACACACTTCAAAACATTAATGTCGGCGTTGATACTGGTAAGTCACAATTAGACATCTACATCCGACCACTCGATATTTACTTCACTGTCCCGAACACCGAAAAAGGCATCAGCGATGCCATAAAAACCATTAAGAAACACAAACCTCAACGTGTCGTCATCGAAGCTACAGGTCGATTAGAAATGCCTTTTATACTCGCCTGTGACAAAGCCAAATTACCTTATGTTATTGCCAACCCACTACGTATTAAAAGGTTTGCTGGTGCCATTGGTCAACGAGCTAAGAACGACCGTTTAGATGCCGCTCTCATCGCACATTATGCCGAACGTGTTCAGCCAGAACTGACCAAACTAAAAAGCGAAAACATACGTCTTATGAGTGACTTAGTCACAAGGCGTAACCAGCTACTCACCATGCAAACCATGGAAAGAAACCGACTACAAATATTACCTAAGAATATCTCGTCTACGATTACCCCTATCCTTACCGCCCTGAAAAATCAGATTGAAAAAGTAGAAGCAAAGATAGCGAAACTGATTGAGAGTTGTCCTGAGTATCAAGCCAAAAATACTATTCTCCAAAGCATGCCTGGTGTTGGTAAAGTCCTTGCGGCATCCCTAATTAGTAATGTACCCGAGTTGGGCTTTTTCACTAACAAACAAGCTTCTTCTCTCATTGGTGTCGCACCGATAACAAGAGAAAGTGGCCGCTTTAAAGGTAAGCGGCTGATACAAGGAGGGCGGACTCAAGTTAGGACCGTTATGTACATGGCGATGATGTCGGCTATCCAATGCAACCCTGTTTTCAGAGCAACTTATGAACGACTACTTACGGCAGGAAAACCGAAAAAAGTTGCCATTGTTGCCTGCATGAGAAAGATGGTTGTTATCTTAAATTCAATGCTAAGAGATGGTGTTATGTGGGATACAGATAGCCTCAAAAATTAACTATTGACGCCATAGTCTCTTGTTAAGCGTATTATCCTTCGGACAACTCTTTGACATATCTGTCATATATACATTGAAGCTGTTCATCTATTGCCAAAGAAAAATGTTGTGTACAGACCTGAAGACCTTGGTACATACATTGGAATGCAGCACTAAAGCTTGCGTTTACAAAATGTGGAACACCATTACCTAAAACTAGCTCTAGGTTATCAGTGAATTCAACTTGGTGGGCTAAAGAAACTGGACCACCATGAACCCAGTCAGAAAAACCGGAATACAGAAGCGAATACAACTCTCCAGCCTGAACATCGTCAGCCATTTGATGGATTTTGGTTCCTTTCTTCCACTCACGATGAACTTGAAGCTTTTTGGTTAAATAATCTGTTCTTGTCGCTTCGTATGCACTTTCTATTGCAGCTCGTTCAGCAGGAGAAATAGATGCACCTCGCTTAAGTATATTCTGCAATGTATTCCAATCTTCGATGAATACGTAATTACGCCACATCGCTGAACGCTCAATAGGACTCTGGGCAACCCACAGCATTTGGATAAGCGTTTCAATCATTGTTCGCGCGACAAGCTGCACGTCTGGAGATGGGCACAGCTTACGAATAGAATCCATATGTTGATTGAGCTTGAATAAGTAACAAACGAGGAAAAAGCTAAAGTCATCGTCCCCTTTCAACGAAATTTGAGTTGTGCTGTATACTTTCTGCAACTCAGAGCAGTAACTATCAATAATCTTATACTTCACATCAATGATCTCACAAATACGCTTAACGCCGCGTTAAGTAGTGAGCAACATTGCCACCTAACCTAAACCATTGTGCCGTAAACACTAAATTCAAAGCAAACCGAAAATGCCGAGCGTTGCGAATCTGCCTTAAACGCTTTGTTAGTTGCCATTCTAAACCTTTGATTTCCATTTTATTTCCACTTTGCCAACGCCGTTTTTCAGCGTGTTGAAAACCCCAATTCAGGCGCAGTTTCAAAGCGCCTGTCACTGAAACCACTTGGAACTTACAACGCCGCAGAAAACAGACCAAAAGCACCAAAAAGACCTTTTGGAAAGGCAATGCCACAAAGCTGAATTTCAACGAGTAAATTAGCGTCTGAAACGGCAAAACAAAGCCACAATATTAAAAAATCGACCGCAACTTCAGCAAACTAGATCATAGAGACAAATCTGAGCACAATTGCACGATTCATTAGCCCTAAATTTTCTGCCTTAGCTGCGTTTTTCTCACTGGCAACTAACGCCGCATTAAGGTGTGAGCGGCGCTTGGCTATACTTGAGCGAAGCGAAACTGCCAAGCGTTGCGAATCACTCTTAAATGCTTTGTATGGATAATAAGTACTCCAATCGGGTAAGGTGAGACCCAGACTTTAGCTGCAACTAAAGTTCTCTATCTGGTAGTTCGATTAAATGTTGGCTCCTCTATCGAGAGACCGGTAACAAGTACGAACGCCAGATAGAACTCCAAGCACCACACTCGAATAGTCTTCTGGGTCTCGAGCCCGCATTTGCAAGCATGAGTTAGCTTATTATGAATACAAAAACACTTCAAAACATTAATGTCGGCGTTGATACTGGTAAGTCACAATTAGACATTTACATCCGTCCTCTCAATATTTACTTCAACGTACCGAACACTGACAAGGGGATCAAAGAAGCGATTAAAGTCATTAAGAAACACTGCCCTAAACGCGTTGTTATCGAAGCCACTGGCCGTCTAGAGATGCCATTCATCCTTGCCTGCGATACAGCGAAATTACCTTATGTTATTGCCAATCCACTTCACATTAAACGCTTTGCTGGAGCGATAGGGAAAAGAGCCAAGAACGACAGATTAGACGCAGCTCTTATCGCACATTATGCCGAAGCGATTAAACCAAAACTTACACAACTAAAGAGTGAAAACATACGTTTAATGAGTGACTTAGTTACTCGACGCAACCAACTACTCTCTATGCAAACTATGGAAAAGAACCGGTTGCAAGTCTTACCAGAGGCTATCGCCTCATCAATAAAGCCTATCCTTACTGCGCTCAAAAATCAGATTGAAAGGACTGAAACCAAGATCGCAAAACTCATCGATACGTGCCCCGAATACCAAGCTAAAAATACCCTTTTACAAAGTATGCCTGGCGTGGGGAAAGTCGTTGCAGCTTCGCTCATCAGCAATGTCCCTGAACTTGGTTATATCACCAACAAACAAGCTGCTTCTCTTATAGGCGTTGCTCCAATTACCAAGGAAAGTGGTCGGTACAAAGGCAAACGAATCATCCAAGGAGGCCGCTCGCAGGTAAGGACGGTGCTTTACATGGCCATGATGTCAGCTATTCAATGTAACCCTGTTTTTAAGGCTACTTATGAACGATTACTTGCAGCAGGAAAACCCAAAAAAGTAGCGATAGTTGCCTGTATGAGAAAGATGGTTGTGATCTTAAATTCGATGCTCAGAGACGGTGTAATGTGGAATAACAATAGCGCCAGAAATTAACTATTGACGCCATAGTCTCTTGTTATGTTTATTCTGGCATGGATTCAATATATTGCTTTGTTAGCACATCATTAATTATCCAGTTACTCACAAGTTTAATTAGAACCTTAAGGTCATTAATGTCTTGAGATGCCCATTTACGAACATAATGCGTTTCATCATTTCCGAGCCAAGTAGCTCTTTTAGCACAAGCCAATACATTGGCATCTTGCACAAATGATGTAATACAATTCATAAGCTGTACTTTTTGAATTGATTCGCACTTATCTGGGTTAACTTGAATACAATAATCTTTAATTAAGTGTTCTAAAGCTTTCCTGTAGCCAACACCACAAACCTGATTTAACCCCAAGTTTTCAGCATGGCTTGCTTGGCTAAATATTTCGACAAACAACGGAGATATTTTTTCTACTTCTTCGTGCTGTTCGACTGGTTTTAAACCTGCTGGTACAACTTCCGAAAGACTATAATAACCATTAATGAAACCTTCCCTTTCTGATTTCATAGAATACCGAGCTATTATTAGTCTCTTACACCTTTGAGCAGGACATTTAAGAACCCACTCAAACTCAGTCGCTATCATGTGTTTGGAATCTTGAATCCAGTTCACTAAACCTGTATCTACGGGTTCGATTTGTGCACCACATTCTGAACATGATGATACAAACTCATTGATTTGAACATGCTGATTACCAATATTTACTTGATGTATCATACTTCTCAGTTTCCTCGATAAACATAACGCCCAATTAAGTAGTGAGCAACGCTACCACCTGCCTCAACCATTCTGCCGTAAACACTAAAGCTGATTCAAACCAAAAGTGCCAAGCGTTGTGAATCTGCTTGAATTGCTTGTTAGGTATTTTGCACTTGCGTCACTTGGTGAACTTTAGGGTCAACCATGCAACAAACAAAGCTGTAATTACACTTACTACGATGGCACATATAGCGATAGTATTAGCCTTTCGTGCAATCACTATACTTTCTACTTCTCGACGATCCCTACTTTGCTCACGAGATTCCTTTTTAGTAGCTAGCCATTCTCGTGCAAATTCTTGTTTGACGCCCTTCGAGAACTCGCCACTTACAGTCGAAGACTCGACCATAGAAAGCCCAAGTTTGTCGAATTCGGTAAAACACTCTTTCTTAAACAATTCCGTAATTCGGCTTTCTTCAGCTCGATCAATCGAAATATAGCCCGCATCAATTTTTCTTTCGACTATTTTTTTAATGACCAACCAATGCTCTATTGGAATGAGATTTTCACCTTCTTTCAAAACAACAGGGACACCCTGCTGTTTATAATCCACTGGCTGCATATTTTTTACTTTAATAATGATATCTGACATATATTAATACCTAACGCCCAATTAAGTAGCCCGAAACGCACTGGCAAACTTTCCGCTTTGCTCGGCAACACCGAACTCAACGCAAACCAAAATCGCCGAGCGTTGAGGGTCTGCTTGAATTGTTTGTTATGTTTATTTCTCCAATGAGAGCGACTGAATCGCTTCTACGATAGATGAAAACTGGATTTTAGTCAGGCACATTCTGCTTTTGAAAATTCATGCTCTTGAACCAATTTGACTACTTCCGGCAAAGTTAGCTGACCCCCTTTGGGTTCGAACGCATAACCATCATCTTCTTCTCTTACAAGGAAACAATGCCCATCACTATCTATCAGGCAATCTGACACATCCCAGATTAATCCCTCAAATTCAGAAACTAAATGCGATTCGGATTCCAAATACACTAGTTCCGAATCCCCCTCTAGTTTGAAAACACAAGGCCAAGTAACCATTTTCCATCCCGTAAACATAACGCCCAATTAAGGTGTGAAGCGCGCGACCACGACACTTAAATTGAACACATTAATCACTAAATTTGACCCAAACCAAAAATGCCAAGCGTGCTGAATCACTCTTAAATTGTTTGTTAGGTGTGGTCTAAATTAGTACTTTTTGAAGTTATCTAAGCTTCTACCACCCTCACCCGATATATTCAAAATACGGCAAACAACTTCAAAATATTTAGGTTCTATTCCTGGGACTCCTTTGTACTCACCATGATCATTAAGTGAGCGAATTAACGGGAAGAGTCCCCACAAACTATTGGTGGTTATGTAATCATTTACTTGTGTGTGTTTTGAGAACCCATTTGCCTTAAAAATATCTATGTATGCTTGAATTTCCGCACTTTCGGCTTGGCTCAAACTCATTCCTTTCAAGACGCTATGTGCTTGATGTTTTGTACTGTACTCTTTGTAAAGTAAATACTGTTTCTCGAATTTAGTACTACCTCCGGAGACTAACAATTGAAGTTGGTGCCAGCTCAATTTTACTATATTAGTAATATGTATTGTTGACCGATGCCCCTTTCGATTTGTCACCTGAACGATTTCATTTACCTTAAAGTTCGCAATTTGACGGTATAAGGCAGGATCATATTCGAATTTTTTCTCAGCAGTTACCGCTGTAGTGAAAAGAGACTTATGTTGCTTGACCAATGAAACTTGAGGTTTTACAAGTCGAGCTATTACTCTTTCAGGTTTGGGTATTGGCTCAGATTTAAGCGCCTCTTCAAGTGTCTTTCCAGTCTGTAGTTTTCCCAGTACCTTTTCTGCAGCTGCGCGACTAAATTCATGATGGATTAACTCATCATTTTGAAAAATGCCGTAATGCGTTCCAAGGCTATTATTGCTAATTCTATTAATTTTGAAACTCATTCTTCAACCTAACCTCTTGAACACCTAACGCCCTGTTAAGGTGTGAGCAACGCAATACCGAAGCTTCCGCATACCACCTTAACCACTAAAACCGACACATAGTAAAAATGCCACGCGTTGCGAATCACTCTTAAACAGTTTGTTAAGGCTCATTTCTCACGCTGTATTTGTTCAATAGATTCTTTTAACAAAGGTTCAAGATTCAATGTGCCATTTTGGATGTGATAGTAATGGACTGGAGCCTGTTTTCCATTTTCACTAATAAACTGTGCTGCATTGAGATGAGCCTGTTTAAATAAGCTATCACGTTGTTCTTCTTCGAGTTTATTTCTAGACGTTAGACGGACGGCTACTGTTAAGTCAAGATCTGAAAAGTAGGTACATGCAAGCAGGCTTATTTGATTTTCGGCACAACGTTTGTCAGCACGAAAAGCTTGAGTAAAACGTTTGAAACTGAACTTGAGACTTTTATCGTACAGTTCATCTAAGATCTTGTTACCCATCCACGTGCTAAAGAAAACGCAAATGCCAACAAGAACCTCATTAGTAAATCCAGCATCAGCATATACCCTTTGGTCGATTTTAAAGCTTGGGACATTGGAAAATGTTTTCGGGTCAAAGCAACCTCCAGCTAGTTCGAACTCTTCTATTGATTGTTCAATAACATCAGCAGCTACTCGCAGATGAATACTTTGACCACCAACAAGCATACAATATTTAAATTTCATGAATACTCCGTGAGCCTTAACGCCCTGTTAAGGGGTGAGCAACGCAATACCGAAGCCGCCGCAAACCACCTTAAACACTAAAATCAACGCATAGTAAAAATGCCACGCGTTGCGAATCCCTCTTGAACAGTTTGTTAACTGAGCGCCCTTCAGTTTTCGCCGAGCTTACAGCCACTGTAGCCAAAACTGGTTTTACTAATTAATGATTAGTAAAGCTAACTCAAATATGTGTTTAACCAAAAGATTACAGTTTATCTTTAGTTTGAAATATGTCTCACAACATCATACTTCGGCGATGTAAGTGCGCCGAACTAATCGCGAATGCCTTATATTATTAGAAGGCTTTGTGCCGCCTTTCACATCAGTAAACTTAAGTACCAAATTTAAATTAGTCGCATTAGCTAAATTAAGGAAACCAACCGAACACGCCGGACCTCTGGACCTAGAAACCGTATCAATGTGCTTTCGTATTTTCTGCGCCAGTTAACGCTTTCTATTCTGCTTTATGCCGCCTTTCATATTCCTATAATGCAACCTTTTTAATACCACATCAACGTGTAATCAATAGGTTAATGAAAGTTAACAGAGATTAGATTGCAAGGTGCCTTATAGTTTCAGAAAAATGCTGCTACCCAAACTCCTTCGGATAACTTTTGATAGGGGAAATTACCAGATTCGAAGTAAGCAAAAGTATTTTCTCTGAATCGTTTTGGGGCACAGGCTTTTCAGGAGAAAAGCCTGTAACAGCTTCTATCTGTCAGCAGTCTGTTTTCTCAGACAGCCTAAGAGCGTCCTCTAGCTCAACGCCAAGGTATCGAATTGTGTTATCAAGCTTCGAGTGTCCAAGTGAGATCTGTACAGCTCCGATGTTTTTCGTTCCGGCATAGATTAAAGTTGCTTTGGTGCGACTCATGGAGTGAGTACCGTAATAGTCAGCATTCAATCCAAGCTTTACAGGCCAGCCCCTGATAATTGCTCGATAGAATGAGTAGCTGATAGATTGCCCAGAGCGGCGGCTACTCGGAAATAGAAAACTGCTTGCCTCTAGGGATGCTGCAAAAATCCATCGGCTAATACTTTGCTGTGTTCTTGGTGTAATCTCATAGTGGACATCGGTTCCCGTTTTTTGCTGGATGCACTGAACCCTGTCATAGATAACTCCTTGCGAAGAAACATCGTAAACGTGTAACTTTAGCAAATCACTCGCTCTTAACTTGCTATCTATAGCTAGGTTCAGTAACGCGAGCTGCATCAAATCGTTTTCAATCTCCAGCCTAGTTCTGATCCGCCAGATCTCTTCAAGCTTAAATGGCCTTTTGATGCCACTGCATTTTCCAGAAGATGACTTTCTCATGATGACCTCCTCTCTGTGTTGTTGGTCAACATGAAGTTTGGCGGTCATATTTAATAGGGGGTGGATACAAAACGATGCGCCTTAGAAGTTTTTGGACAATTATCAGTTTCGGATAGTTGAACATTAGAAATTCGTTATTAACTAGAAATAAGGAAATTTTCTTCCTGAGTCAGTATAGAGATTGATAAATAATAACGAGACCCCATATCCTAACAATCAAACCACAACGTTACCTTAGCTATGCAAATCAAACGAGACTTTGACTACTACCACAATCTACATGACGTTATTACCCACGCCTTGCTCCATTTGTTGTGTAAAGTATCAGCATCACCCCGTTTTGTTCCAGTAACAGCACGCAATGAAATTTTGATAAAATACCTCAAGCCAAAGCTCAACGATAAGTCCTTATCGAATATCAAAAAAGACATCAAACTGATGCTCAGCGTAGCGAGAAAAAAAGGCGGGAACCTAGAAATGAGATTGCATCAACTCAGCTCAAAATCGAATCAAACGAAACTCGTCGGGGCTGAAAAGCTCTATAACCTACTCTTACACCTTTATGACGAAGAAGGTATCGAGTCACGATTATTTGAAGAAGGTGGCGAAGCGGAGCCTGGCATCCTTTACATGTTAGAGGAGCAAGTCGAGTACGGTTTTGACCAAGAACACAACCAAGTAACACCACTGTCGATGCTTATCCAGTTAGATCGTGCACCGGAACTAATCAGTTCGATTAACGATCACGGTCTGTTCCTTGCTGAAATGAAAGAGTGGAACGCAGAGATACATCAGGCTCATATTTTAGTACACCCGGCTTAAAACAGAACGACCGACGGTAGCGGTTATATAACACTTCGCTACGAGGCAATACAGGATTGATTGTCAATGGAGTGTACAGTTTGCCGTTATTCAGCGATGGCACACCTCTGGACAAAAATGAGCCAAGGATATTACTAATTGAGATAAAAACGGATGAACTGAAATATTGCGTAATTACAACCATTTTAAAGTGGTGTGGATTGCACAGGTACGACTAAACCATTACCTCTTGCTTCTTCACGCTTACGTTCTTCTATGTGCATTGCCAAAGAAAGATAAATCAATGCTTCACGAGATAATTGCAGCATTTTTAACGCTTTATCTGCTAGGTCATCGACAGTTATATACTTCAAATACTCAGTATCACCGACCTGAGCTGGGTACTCTTGAATCCCCAAATACCTGTGTTCTGCCATTTTCCTAATGTAATGTAACTCCCTAGCTTGTGGCTCAGCGACATCAATAAAATTAGGGGCATACAAATCTTTCGATAAAAAGTATAAACCTCGTAATAACCAGTTTTCACTTTCTAGAAAACATGAGCGGATTTCTAGTTTTTGCTCTTTTTTATTGTATGGTCCCCAAATATTACGGAAATTGACACCGTCTACCTTCAGCCCTATGTTCATATAGTCGTTTAGAAACAAAGCTATTTTGTCGAAGATAGAATATGAAACTCTCAACGAGCTTTTCAGTAGCTCGTTTCGGTAACCAAAATGCACACCATCTAATCCATTTTCTAGTAGAACGTCATTGTCAGAATAGTGCTCAAAATCAGCACTGGTAAACTCGTAGAGCATGTGTCGAGCAACTATGAACTCTTGCTTTAGTATGTTGAAGTATTTCGGAAATCTAGGTTCTTCTCCAACTGCGTATACATGACTAGGTAGGTGCAGAACATCGTTTGCAGCAATGGTAGCGGAGAACACATCATTCAGAGGATTCATAAATAGCTTGTGCCGTAAGCACCACTTTCTATAATCCTGTTCTTTTTTGTGCTTACCTAATGGGAAGTTATTGAAATCAAAACTACTGTCGAACTCAATCTCTTTAAGAACGCTTTCCGTAAAGTCCCTGTAACCAATAAAAGCCTCTAGTGCACCCTTTTGAATTCCACAGTCCCATAACAGAGGCTCAGTACCAAAGCGATTAAGCTGCTTATGCGCATGGAAAAAGAAAATACCACTATGCCCATGATCATATAAGTGCTGTCCATAGTGAACCTGGCCAATTGCCTTGTTACCTAATGCCATAGCAAAATTATCAATACGAGACAGTGCTTTGTCATAGTAATTAGTTGATTCTATTGCTCGCCCTAGTGAGCTCAATCCGTTAGCTATATTGGTCAGTATTTTACACTGCATCACCTCATTGAGTTGTTCGAAGCCAGTTTCAGCAACAGCCTTCCGTAGGTTTAGTACCTCGGTGATTAGCCTTTCCTGATACCAACTCCAAGTGTCATCTACGTCTTTTCGTTCAATAATGCGTAGTGCTGCACAGCAGTTAGCTTTGTAGAAATACAAGACTGAACGATTCTCGCTTGTCTCGTTGTCCATAAGAGAATCGCAACCTACTAGCAGTTGCTCTAGCTTCAAAAAATCATTGTTATCACACGCAAGGTCAATTTCTAAGCCCAGATTTTCAATTCTTTTATTTAGCACTATGTGATTCCTTGTGCGGCCTTCAAACTACTCGTTACATTACAGGTATGAGAAAAAATAAGTCAAATAGCACGTTATTCAACCAAAGCAAAACACTGTGCTAGCAAAGAAAGGGGCAAAGCTTAGTCAAGTTAGAACAACGCTCGCGTATACGGAAACGCCCAAAGTTATTAGCTTTGGGCGCTTCTTCTAGCAAACTGGTTACGACAAACCGAGCTTTAAAGTGTCATATGCAGAATTGGAAAAGGTTTTCCCATATCATCAAGTGGTGAGCGAGAAACAACTTTAAAACCCATATGCTCGTAGAAACCTACTGCTTGCGGATTTTGTTCGTTCACATCGACTTTGGTTGCGCCTAACTGCTCTATTGCGTATTGCAGTAGCACCTTACCAATACCTTGCCCTCTTGCCTCGTTTAAGATGAACAGCATTTCAACCTTTGAGTCGTAGATACCCACGAAACCTAAAATTGAACCACTTTCACTTTTCACACATCTTAACGTGACAGCAGGAAAAGCCTGCTCAATGATAATTGGTTTAAAAAACTCAATATCTTCTTCTGTTATGAAGTCATGAGTCGCTCGGACTGAATTTTCCCAAACATTAAGCATTTCTGCGTGATTTTCAGGAAGCACATTTTCTACAATCATCGTATTTTCGCTAAAGTTGACTGAAATTCATGTGCAGCCGCGAGCGTGTATTCTATTCGCAAATCATTAAGTAGTCTAATGATGTAAGCAAAGGGTTCTGGCTTGGAATGGGGCATTTTTGAGTCATGAATAGCGGTAAATAGATGCATTCACCGCCATCTAGGTATGAGAGCTACTCTCTTACCATTTGGAGCATTAGGCTGGGTTGGTGATCTCTCCAGTTTCAGAGACAGGCTCCGCCATGTTTGGCTGTTCCACGTCAAAAAGTTTGCATAGCTTAGTTTTCATCAGTGATCGCCGACAGTCAAAATATGTCTCAAAATCATCAAACTGAAGAGATAGCTCTGTAGGGATGTAATTTTGGTCACGATATAACGATTCATTTGTTACCTCCTCAGCAACCCATTGATTCAACGCTTTCGCTTGCTTTTCGACATTCTCCTGACCTTCCAGCAGTTGCAGGTTTGGCAATAGGTCGCGTTTGCTCTGCCAGTCGCGAATAGCTTCTTCTTCCAGTCCCATGCTTTCCAGTTTTGTCCACTTAAAGCCGGATGCAGGATGCATGTGATCTTGGTGAAAGTTCACCTTATCCAATTTAAGATCGGGATAGAGGAGTGACAGCACCATGAAGGTAAATGCCCCTTTTGAGCGTTCCAGTAATTCGTCAATATCGTCGTGATCAATGGTCAGTTTCTTACCACCGGCAAGTCGGGTGTACTTGAATTTGCCAAAATCAAACATGTTTGATTTTAACAGGTAACCCTCATCCCCTTTTTGGCGCAAACCTTCACGCAGGCCATTTAAGGCCGTGTCTGCTTGACCACTATAAACCTGCTTGAGTAAGCTGTGTATCACCAGTTTATGTAGTTGACCTTTAATCTCTTGATTAACAACACCGCCTTTTAGTAGATAGTAGGCAATGGGGGTCGCTGCATAGTGTGAGGACAATCGTTTCTTATTAAAACCAAAGTCACGGAGCATGACTGCTGTTCGCTTCAGCGCCTGACTGATGTCCGTCCAGCGATGCTTAATGACCTCGATGGTCTCTTTGTTAAACGACCGGACTTTAAAGCTCATTGGTGCGTCGACAAGGAACAAGCAGGTACGCATCAAAAAGTCAGTGTTGAAGCTAAACAATCCGTCTTCCCCATTCAGTTCATCCAGCAACTCTTCGATTTGCTCACGTCCGTTTTCCCAGTGTGCAACAAGGGTTGAAAACAGCAGATCTGATTTCGACAATATGTTGCCACCACTGTTTACCCTGACAAAAATATCCAGAATTTCATCTAGATCTTTGCCGGTTACTTTGAAATAACTTATCAAATCGGGTTGATACATCTTTCGCTTCAACAGGTCGAGTTTTCGTCTTGCTACACTGCGCTTAGCGTTAAGGTGAGCAGCCCCATCGTCATTTTGATCAAGAAGTGGGTCTAAAATATCATATGGGTCGTCATCCGCCGTATATTCGAGGATGTCCCTTACTCGGAAGTAATATCGATCAGTTGAGCTTTCACCAGCTTGTTGTTCCGTCAGGAAACAAAATTCGTATTCATCAGCATCGCCCAGCAAATTCAGGTAAAACTCCCGTTTGGGGTACGAGGAATCCTTGGCTCTTTTGGCGTACTTAGGGCGACTTTGATAAATACCTTGCAACGCTATGTACATCGAGCTGATGCGCTGCTGCCCATCAAGAACACCTGTTATATCGTGCGGAAAACTATAATTCACCAATGCATTCTTTGAATCACGTTCATGATAATTTTTTAGAAATTCGTAGAACGTATAGTCATTCGCATTGCCTTGGTCTAGCTCCCAAAACAAGAAAGTGCCGATGGGATAATCACGCATGATAGAGTCAAAAAGAGTGCAGATTTTCTCTTCCCGCCACACAAATTTACGTTGAATTGCTGGCAGGTAATATTTGTTCTTATTGATTTCATCAATCAAATCTGAGATTGACAGACTTGCATAAGCCATGTGATTTACTACCTTGTCTTGTTTCAAAATTCAGTTCAGCAACGCGCTGATGGCTGTTCAGCCATTTTTGGAGTCAAACGTAGATGTTGTGTGAACAGTGCAGACCATAGTTGTTGCTCTACACCAATTAGACGTAAGCAATAGAATAACGATAATAACCTAAATAAATTTTACTTTACAATCACTTAAGCATGAGAGATTGTAACTCGTTGTGGCTTATACCAGAAAGCCGCATGGGCGTGTGATGTTCTCTCGATCATCTAGACACTTTACATACATGAGTAAAATTAGGTCAAATGATGACTTGTTGAAGTAAAAGATGACAATGCTCCAAGTAAGAATGGGGCACTTCTGTGCTACGAAGTGCCAATTGTGAAGGTTCTGGACAAAGGCGTGTTTGCTATAGGCGGTTCGTATCACCTGTGCCAAGTGAAACCGACAGAGGAAAAAGTGACAAACTTTATTGTAAATGAACGAACTACCAACAAAAGGGTTCTTGTTCTCGGTTGTCATTATCGACTGATATAACCGTAAGGTGTTGTCCTCGCGGTTAGTGAACACCATGGGTACAAGTTTTATGTATCGTGGCTCTCGAAGATGTGCTCCAATACTACGAACCACCCGATATCTTTAACTCCGGTCAGGGCTGCGAGTTTACTAGCACTGATTGACAATCTTTTTATTGAGCGGCTATTGAGAAGTCTGTAATACGAGGAGATTTACTTAAAAGCTTACAGCACACCCCGTAAAGCAGAGCTTGAAATCGGGCACTACATGGTGTTTTATAATGAGAAACTCAATGACCTCACCCTCATTAAGTCTACTTTGACAGACAGAGATACGCTGCATGAGCTGGTGTCAATCACTTAAGATATTGGCTTATGTGTCCAACCATTGGCCTTCACTTCTCTAATCCGTTTATAACAATAAGTTTCGTAGATGCGTAAAGATAATTTATACACCTTTGATAGCTGGCCTGTAGGTACACCAGAACGCTTAATACACGGCTATTGGGAGTTGGGCGTGATGAGGTTTCACACATTTGATAGTGAATGCGGTAAAGAACTTCAAGATACGTACAATCGCATTAACCATGGACTGGGGGCTAGTGTTGTGTACATCGACCTAACTTCAATGGGAGATGGTTATCGATACAAGTCAGAAATCTTAGATGTTATTCGAAGTGATCAGCAAACATGGGTGTGGTTCGTAGGCTGTAGAGCGCTTTTGGAGAGTTCGTTGGCGGGTTGGTTACGCTCTGTTTTGACGACATACAACCTAGACCACGTTCGAGTTGCTTTTGTGCTTGATAGCCGTGAGCAATTCAACCATATCTTTCAGGATTACTCAGCTCCGTTCTATCAATCTACCATCGCTCTGGATCTCTCAAAGAACAGTTAGGCTTATTCTTAGTTACTATTAAATATTTACTCTGCTCTTTAGCTAGTTCATATAGATCCAGCCCTAAATGATTCAATTTAAGTGACTAAAGCGTAGCTTTTACGCTCATATCATCGCTAAATCTAACTTTTGTTATTTTTCGGTCGGGTGGCAATTCAAACAAATGAGAAGTTGATACACTTGGGGCATTTTTGATTCTGGTGATTAATTCCGAAACACAAACATACTGGTTCACAACTCATCAATATCAACGTCAATTTCTGGGGAGTTTTCTCTTTGCTTAACTAGTTTTCGGTCTTGTTCATCTTCCTCAAATTCAATTCGGGAAGAGTCAAAAACATCACGTCGTTCAACTAGAAAGTCGATATCCGCCTTATCCGCACCTTCCGAATAAGCCCCCCAATCTTTTTCACTTGTAGTCGCGAATTCATCGGTGTGCGCAGTATGACTTGTTAATCCTTCTAAAAGGTCTTTTTCTGACAACAGTTTTTTACTCATAACTTACTTCTCGATTCAAAAATGACATTAGATAATTTATAGCATAGTGAGCAGCTAGAAATTAGCTCTGAAACAAGGAAAGGGGCATAAACGTGCTAGCTGTGATCGAGCTGGTACGTCACCGGACACTTCTGAGTTAAGACTTTGTAACAAAAGTATAGCTTTTTGGACGCTTTATATAAGCCCTAGCTTTCTCTTTAAGTCGATAGGTAGGCCAGCTGCGGCTAAATCCAAAGTTTCTTTCGTGCTGCGACTTTTGAGTTCATTGTACTTCTTTTCTAAAGATTGGTGACTTTGAACAATGACTTCTTTTTTCTTAACTCTGATGCCCGTTTTCTTTCTATTTAACTGCTTCTTTTGTTCAAGCTCATGCAGCTCTAAGAGTTCTTGATTAACATCATCAAAGAAGGCTTCAATGTCTTTACTGAATGAGGACGCATTAAAAATACTTTGTGCTGACCGACCAACAACTTTGGCTACGTTAGACTTTTTAATTTGGTAGAACTTCTTAGTCTTATTTGTTGCTACCTCACCAAAGCTTGAAATCGCTTCTTCGGCTTCCTTTTTTAAACCAAGAATGGCATGGTAGGCTTTATGAGTTGTATGCTCGGGTTCGTTAATCACCCATGAAGGTTGTTCATTCTGTTCTGATTTATCTAAGGCATTATCTAACGAGTTCAGAAACTCATCCGACATAAGTTCATCTAAATCATTATGCATATAGACCTTCCTCTTCCTTAACCTTACTTTCTATAGCATTAATTGCTTTGATAATTGCAGCTAAAATCTTATCGACACTTACTGCGTTCTCTTCACTTCTAAGCTCTTTAATGCGCTTCCAGCTTGACTTGAGTGTTGGTAGGTGTGCCTCTAACAAGAAACCAAAAGCGTGTTTCTGTAACGCCTCTTTTACCATTGGTTGAATCACTTGCCATATCCCTTTGATATTACCCTCAGTGATGAGTGCATTGGTGCAATTCAGACAAAACTCAGGCTTGGCATCTTGTGAGTTTAACGACCCCATTTTCGAACACTTCGACCTAGAATCTGCACCATCACGAGGAATACAAGTAGCGAAGGTATTCACCTGAATATCAATGATACGACCACCTAATGCCTCTCTTAGAGCAAGCATCCCATTATCATCTTTCACTTGCGTTAACGATGTCGCTTTTTTCACGAACTGTGCCATACCGCCCACGTATTTCTCACCGACTTGCTCTGACTCTATAATCAGCAACTCGACCAATGAGTTTAGGTACCGCTGCTTCGCAGATTGCATTAACCCTCTGGCATCTTTATCTCTTAGATACGCCATGAAGAAAGAATTATCTAGGTGAACAAACTGGTGGCGTATGACCGTGCCTACATCACCCTGATAGCGCGTGAGAACTGACTCAGCCCATATATGACGAAAAGCGTGAGCAGAAGGATAGCGCACACCTTTTAATAGCTCAGAGCCAATATCCAACATTGTTTTCTTATTATTCAAATCCACTGAGCCACTGGTTAGCAGCGCTTTAGTTTCATCGGAAAGATAAGTTTCGATAATTTCTTGATGCTTTGTATTTTCAAGAGGATCACCTTTAGAGAATAGATTAAGAGACGCTTTCAGCGCTTTGTGATCTTTAGTGGAGTTAAAACTTGTGCAGGACAGTCGCAGCCAATCTTTTTTCACCTCTTGAGCACAAGAAAATAAGTTCTTATAGCGAGCACTGCCAATACTGTATTTGGCTGACAGCAGTTTTAATTCTTTGTGCTCATCAATCGTCAACTGAGTAGTGTGCTTGCTATTTAAGGTATCGAGCTTAATCACATCATTAAAAGGCTGGTACGCTCTGACAAAGCCTTCCCAATTCGCTTTAACTCTATTATCAATGTATGTTCCAGATTGATTAATGTTCTCTTTTTTAGCCCTTCCTGCGTAAGAATAGAGGCACGACTCATCACCTTCATGCCCAAACACCTCATTTAATTGCGCAGCAACTTGATAGCACTGAGAGGTAATTTCTCGATTAACTTTGGTCGAGCCGCCCGTTTTAGGGACAAGCCACTTAAGCTTGAAGCGAAATGGAACATGGGCATTGTCGAGAATATCCAAGTTTGGCTCAGACTGTATCGCACTCAATGAAAAACCGAATTCAGATTTTCGATAGCCGGTCCACGCCACAACAAGGTTAGTCATCGCATAAAGAGAAATATCTATAACTGCTTTAAAAGTTTGATACGTTTTATTATCTGAATGAGACAATTGTTTATTTGCCCAAGCGCCAATATCAGCAAGAAACTGCTCCCTCCCCAATCTTTGCTTAGAGACAATAGCTTGCATTTTTTCGTACACATTATCTACAGATAATTGGCTTAACGATTCAGCCTCTAAAAAGGTTTTATCTAAGGAAAACAAATAACCTTGCCATACCTCATGCGATGTCTTATGCCCCTCCAAAGCTAAGTATTTTTGCAGCATTAGTATTCGAATTAATTCCACTGAATCACTTCGAGAGGATAAGCCTAACTCAATAACTAACGCTTCAATGGATTGGTCTTTTAAAGACGTTACCAACTCAAATCGCTTCGAGTATTCCTCAAAAAGCGCATCTTTCACTTCCACTGTAAGAGCATTAAAATTAACCCCTACCCTGTGGGCAGCAGGCTTGTACTCTACACCCCTCAATATCGTTGTAAGCATGACTTCACGAAGGGTATTAGATGGGGCTTCACCTAAACTCTTCAGTCCATATTTAGTGTCGATACTCTCAAATACCAACCTACATACGGAGGCATATAGAAAGTCGTTTTGATAAACCTGATTAAGATAGTCAACGTAATACTGCCCCAACTCAAGCCCAAGAAAGTTAAAACTACCGCCTTTTTTAAACTCAGCTAGCGTGGTGCTGTATTGTGATTGACAGACTTCATCCAAACTCTTTTCAATTTTCTTTTGTGTTAGAGAGGAATCAATAACACCAACCACACCAAGAGCTTTGAGATTGTTCCTTATTTTATTGAATTGGACTGGGGAAATTGCCCCTTGATAAGAAGGCGTAGATATGCAACTCACAAATCCATACTGGTTGACCGTTCTCCCCATGAACGATGTCCAAAAGGATTCCAATAACGACACAGTAAGGCTTGTAGCACTATTCTCTTTAAGGAAAGCAAAAACGTGCAACATCATTTTATAAGCTAAAAGAGCATTATTAGCTCTCGTAGGGCTGATAACACTCAAGCAAACTAACTTTGCATATTCCTTCGCACTTAAAGGAGAGTTATACCCATCCTTTAAGTAAGTCGCTACGGATTCATGGTTAAACACCGGCAAATCAAACCATGAGAAATCCAATGGTGTGACGCAGCCCTTGTGTTTAACTTTAAAGTGCCAAGTGTCAGAATAAACATCGCCTTTATCACTCATGAAAAATGGGTTGGCGCTCAGCTTTAAATTCTGGTCATACCAAAAACTATCAATTGGATTTTTTAATACTGTTAGTACCATTGTTCCCCCTTACATCGAGTGAAAGACGCTCATTACAACGCCATTTTTTATCATTACGTCAAACAACCCCCTACCTTTACATTGTGACGCTTTACTCATCTTGGGTAGGGTGTCTTCTAGCCATTCCACTGTAGGTATCACAGTTTTAAATAAGTGGTCAGGATTATGCGAAAGAAGCTTCTTATAGTTCTTTTTGAATTCATGGAGGTAATTGTGCATTTTTAAAACAGTAATAGGGTTATCCGAAACATAGATCGGCGATAACGCTTCATTTTCTTTTTGGTCACTCAACGCCATCACGCCCACATCATTAACACGCCCCTTTTCTTTCCCTGTAACGACTCTAAGCCTTGCATTCATTTCCTCATGTTTGTATACAATCAAATCTGTGACCGCCATAAACTCACTATTAAATGCTGCAACTTGTTTTTCATTCTCAGGATTAAAGTTCAAATTAAAAACATTCTGAATTAAGTCCAACATCACCTCACGAGTGATTCGACCAGAGCTATTCATCCATTCTTCATTCTCTTCGGTTAAGTAGCTTGCTTTCTCAGTTTGGTTCGAGTGAGAGTTTCGATTAATCAAGTAATTCAATGTGTATGGGTCACTAAATGCATGAACCGCACTATTTTTAAGAGATTGAAGACCAAAAATCGCTTTATGACAGGGTGATTGCGATTGAGCGACTAATTTTCGCCCCTCTTCTATCGTTATTATTCTACGGTTATTGACAACATTTCCATAATGGACTCCGTGGGAAATCAGGGCGCAAATTGCTTGAGGCATTAAATTGGGTAGCTGCTGTTTTTCGTGCGCAACTTCAAGCTTTTCAGACAAGTCGCTTATTTGAAGTAGCGCATTAAAAACACCTAAAAGTGAGTTATTTTTGTTACTGATCGTCAAGGCTTGCTTAGTAAAGAATGGTAAGCCTTCATCTTGCTGTTCAAGCAACTTTAAAAGCGCTTTACCTTCTGGGGTTCGAGCGGATAAAGAACGGGTTGTATGAAACACTTTAGCCCGACCTTTAAAATACTCACATTCAATATTGGTCACTCTCCCGCCAACTTTCATCAATCTAAAATCAAAGTGCCTTAGTTTAGGTATGTCATTTGGTTGCACCGTTAAGCTTGCCATCAACCAAGCAAACATTAGCCCTTCGACATTAGTCAGTGCTTTTGATGAATCGCTATGTAGTGGCATAGTGAATTTGGCCACCTGATTAAGAGGTGATGTATGATCATCTCGATACTAAAACAGGTGACATTATGACTAAGCGTGAAAG
>NZ_NCTH01000048.1:0-22499 GCF_002105475.1 Vibrio sp. ArtGut-C1
CAGTTTCTGTTGAGGAGTCAGTGTAATTTTCATAGTTCGTAGCATGATCCTGATTCTAAAGAAAATCAAGCATCTTCAATGATCACGGGTATATCATGCCTAGTTTGATGTCAGGGTTGTTGCACCATTCTTCATCCTCGAGCGCATTAGGAACCATGAGTTCGCTCTTATGCTCAATGACATGCTCACAATACAAACCGTTCCCGAGTAGTTCAGCATCGCCGGTACGATAGGGGTTACCTTGAGTTTCACTGGATGTGTTGACTTCAATACGATCTGGATGGATACGCATGATTAATGTGGTGGGTACGTGCGTTATTTGAGCCAGTAAGTTGACGATTTCCTGCCAACTTTTTTGCATAGACTCAGGGATTTCATAATCTAATGTTTGCAATCTCCCCATATAGGTCATCCTTTACGTGGTTTCACTTCCTGTGAATTTAAAATGTAGACTGCTCTATCTTGTTCTCGGTTTTTAATTAAGTATAGGGTGGCTGGGGCTTGAAACAAAAAAAAGTCCTGAAAAGTGTTCAGGACTAGGAATAGTTATCACATATCTCATACTTGAAACAGATAACAAGCATTAAGGTTTAAGCGATTTTAGCGACTCAATAGAAATGTCTTGCGAATAGTCGACGTCTTCAAAGTTAAAGCCATTTAGCTTCATAAACTCATCTTTAAAGCCTTGGTAATCACCAACCTCTTTAAAGTTATTCGCGTTCATTTGCTCTAAAAGAGCATGGACTTCTTGTTGTACTTGCGGGTCAAGCTCTAAGTCGTCTATTCGGATTAAGCGTTCGCCGTCAACAGGCACTTTATCTTGATCGTACAATTTAGTGGTAAACAGTCGCTGCATTTGTTCAATACAACGTTCGTGAGTACCTTTTTCCTTCATCACTCGATAAAGTGCTAATAGGTAGGGACTTAGCGCAGGAATGAACACACTGGCTTTCGTCACCAACGCCTTACACACTGTTGCGTAAGCACCGCCGTCAAAGTTGGCAAGTTTTAGATTCAACGAGTGACTGGTTTGGTGTAAATCTATTTTCGCTCGACCTAACGTACCATCGAGATAGATAGGGTGCGTAACGTCTGGTCCCATGTAAGAAAACGCGATGGTTTTGCAGCCTTGTGCAATCGAGTCGTTATTAATCAGTGTATCAATCCAGCTTTCCCAGTCTTCACCGCCCATCACTTTGATAGTGGCTTCGGCCTCTTCCTCTGTTGCGGGAGTTAAAATGGTTTCTACCCACTGATCGTTTTCCAGCATAATTGAAGCGCCAGTAACAGGCTCACCAATAGGCTTAATGACGCTGCGCCAAAACTCATCAGACTCTGGTTTAGGTCGAACACCCGTCGCTAAGCTATAGATGACTAAATCAACTTCACCTTCAAAGTACGTTTCAATGGCTTCAATCACTTGATTGCGGACAGAGTCAGAGAATGCGTCACCAACAATATTGATGGCGGTACGCCCCGCGTGATTTGCTTCTTGTTTAAAAAAGATGTTGTTATACCAACCCGCACTTCCAACGCCTTTATCTGAAGGCCCGCGCTCAAAGGATACACCAATGGTATCAGCTTTAGCACCTCCGAAGGTGAGAGCAATACGAGCCGCTAACCCGAAACCAGAGGAAGCACCAATAATCAAAACCCGTTTTGGACCGCTTTTGATCTGCGGGGCGTGTTTTACGTATTCAATTTGCTCTTTAATGGATGCATGACACCCGTGTGGGTGAGCAGAGCGAGCAACAACACCTTGAATTAAAGGGTCTATTCGCATGTTGTTATCTATCCTCGATGAGTGGAATTGAAAATAGATTAACGTAAAGTTAAGTAAAACTTATTGAGCTAGACCATTAAAATTAGAGATGTTTAATTAATTCTTGAGCAACAAAGTCAGCAATCCAAGGCTGTGCATCAGGCTTGGGGTGAAGGCCATCATCCATCATCCACTCGGGTTTGATGACCACATGCTCCAAGAAGAATGGCATCAAGGTAACTTGTTGATGTTGTGCAAGCTTAGGGTAGATATCGTAAAACATATCGCTATAGCGCTTACCATAATTAGGTGGCACTCGAATTTGCATCATGACAACGTCCGCACCTGAATCTTTTATCATGGTAATCATTTTTGAGAGATTCGACGTAATAAGTTTAGGAGGGAAACCTCTTAGGCCATCGTTGGCACCTAACTCAATGAGCACCATATCAGGGCTGTGCTGGGTTAGCAGCTGTGGTAATCGAGCTAAGCCGTTGCCTGTGGTATCGCCAGAAATGCTGGCATTAATAACTGTTACATCTTGACCATGTTCTGACAACGCATCAGGGAGTAAGCTAGGCCAACTCTTTTCGATCGGCATCTGATAGCCCGCGCTCAGGCTATCACCTAAGACAAGTAGCTTTTCGCTCGCATGTGCAGTAGCGGAAAAACAAAAAAATAGAACTAAGGAAAGTATACGAATCATGCAAACACCTGTACTTAATGCACCTATTGTTCAAGCCAATTTGGTTTCTAAACAAGTCTCTACTAATCAAGAGCAATTAACAATCCTCAAAGATGTAAATGTTGACATCAAGAAAGGAGAAAAAATCGCCATCGTCGGTACTTCCGGTGCGGGTAAGTCAACGTTGATGACGTTGTTAGCTGGCCTTGATACACCGACATCAGGTGAAATTACCTTGTTAGGTCATGAGTTATCAAAACTTGACGATGAAGCTCGCGCAAAAATTCGAGCTGACTCTCTAGGTTTTGTTTTCCAAAGTTTCTTATTAATCCCGAGCTTGAGTGCATTACGCAATGTCACGCTTCCTTGTCTTTTACGTGGTGAAGCCGAAGATGAAGCAAGAGCAGCCGAATTATTAACCGCTGTTGGATTGGAAAAACGTGTCGATCATCTTCCAAGTCAATTATCTGGTGGTGAACAACAACGTGTCGCGCTAGCACGTGCCTTTATGACACAGCCTGAACTGTTATTCGCAGACGAGCCTACCGGCAATCTTGACCATCAAACCGCAGACAAAGTAATTGAGCTTTTATTCGATCTTAATGAGCAGCATGGAACAACGCTGATATTAGTTACACACGATGGTCATCTAGCAAGTCGATGTGACCGTATTTATCGTATGGAGGCGGGTGAGCTTAAGGAGGAGGTGTAATGTCTGCAGTATCATCAAGCGAAGCAACATCGACAGAAAGAAGCAGTGCAATAAAACACTCGTCAAACAAAAGCCTAATACGTTGGAGTTTCGGCGAAATAAGACAGGGGAACCTTTGGCCTATTAGCGTTGCTCTTATTCTTGTGATTGCGAGCATCTTTGCGCTTTCTGCATTAGCGGAGCGAATGGAGCAGGTGATCGTCAAACAGGGGAAGGATGCATTGACAGCGGATGCGGTGTTTGTGTCTGCTAATCCTATACCTGACACGTTGTTAGCCTCGACTGAAAACCTAGAACGTTCGACGATGACACGATTTGCCACGATGGCATTTAGCGACAATGGTATGCAGTTGATTTCCGTAAGGGCAGTGGACGACAATTACCCTTTAATGGGAGAACTGGTACTAGACAACAACCCATCCGGTCGCGTTAAAGAGAACCAACTCTGGCTTGATGAGCGGATTATGGCTCAACTAGACGTCAAGCCGGGTGACAGCGTCACTATAGGCGATGCCGATTTTACGGTTTCAGGTGCAGTGCTGATGGAACCTGGATTAAGCTTTAACCCATTTCAGCAAATGCCTTCTGCATACATCCATCAAAAAGACGTTGAGAAAACAGGAGCAATTCAAGTCGGGAGTCGAGTTCAATACCGTCTGTTTCTACAAGCCGATGATAAAACGCTAAAAGGCCTGCAAGAAGATACTGTTCTTTCTCCTAGTGATCGCTGGCGCACGCAAGATACTGCCAGTCGTAGCAATGAGGTCTTTGAACGAACGACGCAGTATTTGTCTCTAACGGTTGCGATTGTCATCATTATGGCAGCGACAACATTGGTTCTTACTTGCCAAAACTATGTGAATAGTCGAACACAAACCATTGCGATGCTAAAAAGCCTTGGCGCAAGTCGACGATGGATTGAAAAATGGCTGTTTATTCAAGTCACAATCCTGCTCATTAGCGCCAGTGTCGTTGGGTTATTGTTGGGGAGTGGGCTGGAGTACTTATTGCGCATTCCACTCAAAGACTTATTACCCGAGCCTCTACCTAGTTACGGTGTCACCCCATATCTAGTGTCGTTTATCTCAGCGGTCCTGATCACCGTTCCTGCCCTTGGCATACCATTGTTAGGCTTGATTAAAACTCCAGCCTTAGAAGTGCTACAGCAGGGCAAAGCACAACGTTCTTGGAAGCGAATGTTGCTCGTTCTAGTCCCCGTTGTTCCATTACTTTTGCTTTATGCTGATAATACCTTAGTTTGGATTGTTCTTATTGGTATTGCAGTACTTTTTGTTGTGCTTGCTGCAGTGAGCGTCGCACTCACAAAATTGTTTGCGCGTATTTCAACACAACCTGCCATGAAGCTTGCGTTGAGTCGTATCAACCGCACGCCAGTAACCAGTGGCCTGCAGTTTGGTGCTTTGGCGTTGTCTTTGATGCTGCTATCTATTATCTGGCTTGTGCGCAGCGATATTCTCGCGGATTGGGAGAGAACCTTACCTGCAGACGCGCCAAATGTCTTCGCATTAAATATTGGTGATTACGAACTCGATAGCTACCTAGAAACCTTAGATAAAAATGGGGTTACACGGTCACAAGCTTATCCAATTATTCGTGGTCGATTGACAGAGATTAATGGTCAAAACGTCAAAGAGATTGAATACGAAGGAGAAGGCTCTGACGCAATACGTCGTGAATTGAACCTTACGTGGGGAGACAGCCTGCCAGAGTATAATGATGTGCTTGCGGGTGAATGGACAAATAAGGGGAGTGTCTCCGTAGAAGCCGATGTAGCAAATGACTTGGGCATCGAACTTGGTGACAAACTGCGCTTTGTTATTAATAGCCAGAACTACGATGCGGTAGTAGATACCATTCGTTATGTTGAATGGCGTGATATGAAACCTAACTTTTACTTTATTTTCTCATCCGACGTTATGGCTAATCTACCGGGTTCTTACCTCATCAGTTATAGAATTGATGAAGGGAACGAAGCACTATTAACGTCTATGTCTCGATCTCACCCAACGGTATCTGTTTTAGATATTCGTACCATGGGCGAAAAAATCCAGGATTTGATTCAACAAATCGTATCGGCGATCACTATTCTTGCTCTTTTAGGCGTGGTTGCGGGGTTGCTACTTATCTTTACGCTATTGAGATTAAGCTTATCCCAACGTCAGCAGGAGATCCGTTTGTATCGCACATTAGGTTCAAGTAAAAAACGGATCAATACAACTCTGTGGGCCGAATACGGCATTATGGCGTTGATAGCTAGCGGTGTCGCGGTATTCGCTGCGGAAGTTTGTGTGGCCGCGGTAATGACATATGGCTTCGATCTGAACGCACAAATTCACCCCGAATTGTGGATAGCTTTACCATTGGCAACATTTGTTACGTTGGCACTTGTCGTAATGAGTTTGTTGAAAAGATTGTTAACGCCAGTAAACACTTAATCACTGCAAATGTTATTAAATGCGGAACACTCCATGACACTTTTATTTTAGTTATCCACAAAAACAGTGGATAACTTTTGGGATAACTAAATGGGGTAAAAAGTGGGGTGTTTCTGCAGGCTTTGCGCCATGGGTCTTACAGTGAAATTGTTATTCACATAGGCACAAAAAAGTGTCTTCCTAACCATGTCGTCAAGTACTTTTTTTGCAATTTTTTTCTACTTTAACGCACCATAAAGGCGCAGCTGGATATTTCGCAAACCCATGAACTTTTTGTGATTTTAATCAAGCCCAAACACGAGTAGAATCCACCGTTAGTAAAGAATTTTCCTTATAAAATTTTTAGTGAAGCAATGAAGTCTGAGTTTCCAAATTACAAAGATAAGCACATCGCTGTTGTTGGTGGCGGTGTCGCAGGTGCAACAGCAGCAATTCATTTTGCGGAGCTGGGTTTTAAAGTTTCCGTAATAGAGAAGGGCGTATCACTGGTAAATGGTCCGCCCATTTGCCATTTACATGCAGGTGGCAACTTATATCGAGAGATTTCTGAGCAACAATGTTTAGATTTGTTAGCACAATCCATTGATACCGTTCGTCTATATCCGCTTTCACTGAATATTCGCCCGACGATCATTGCAGTCCCTTATTCTGATGGTGGAGATCCATCCGCACTGATTCCTCGACTAGAGGTGGTGAAAAATGCGTATCAAACGCTCGTTGATAAAGATCAAAGCAACAAAGTGCTTGGTGAGCCAAGCGAATACTACAAATTGTATTCAAAAGAGGATCTAGAAGCACTCGCACAACGCACTCAACCAAGTCACCCTGCAACCTTTGATGAGTGGTGTATTCCTTTTGCTCAACATGCTGATCTAGAAGCGCTAAAGTACCCAGTTGTGGCGGTTCAGGAATATGGCTGGAGTGTTTTTCGCCTTGCCGCAGTTGCCAACTTAACGTTGAACGCTCTGCCAAACGCCTCAGTATGCACACAAGCAACGCTCAAACAAGCGGACTGGATGGGTAATCACTGGCAACTTGGTTACGAACGAGATGGCGTCGATTATCTTATGACATGTGACTACTTGGTCAATGCGTGTGGCTTTGAAACAGGATCCATTGACAATACCATCGGTGCCAAGCGTGATAGGTTAGTTGAGTTTAAAGCCGCTTACGTAACCAAGTGGGCAGACTGCCAACAACTGTGGCCAGAAGTTATTTTCCATGGACCGCGTGGAACTGATAAAGGAATGGCTCAACTGACCCCCTATGGTGATGGTTATTTTCAGCTTCACGGCATGACGAAAGGCATTACGCTATTTGAAGATGGCTTAGTTGAGAGTACACCGTCCTCAGCTCAGCCTGAACTGCCAGTTCCTTTACTCTCAAAGATACGTAACGGTTGGCGAGAAGAAGTCTTAGAAGAACGAACCAATAATGCTATCAAACACATGGCGCAGTTCATTCCCGACTATCACTCTGCTATCAAAGGGGGAAAAGCCCTGTTTGGTGCCCAGCAAATTCCTGGAACGGATCCGGTACTCAGGGCAGCCGATGTGACCTTTGAAGACAACCATTACGCGCGGATAGAAGTGGTAAAAGCGTCATCAACACTACTCGCAGCGCAAAAAATGCTTCAGTTCTGGTTTGATATTGAACCTAACCAAAATGTGGAATCCCAACATCCTGTCGCTGTGCATTGGTCTGAACAAGAAATTGAGCAGTACGCGATTAAACTCACGCAAGAGCGAGACTATCCGCAAGCGTTAGCAGAGCGTTATGGGATGCCTGCATAACCGTTACGTATGGGCTCAGAGGTTGTACTAATATCCAAAAAACTGAGCCCATTGGCACCATACTTCTTGCAAGCCTTGTCTATCTCCTTTCACAAAATTGACTTTTTGCCCGGGTTTCGCCTGTGCCAACCTTGGCAGGTCAATACGTGCTACACAGCCAAACTTAGGATAGCCACCGATGGTTTGATGGTCGTTGAGCAACACAATGGGATTACCATCGTTAGGAACTTGAATCGATCCTAGCGCAATTCCTTCCGACAGTACGCCTTCGTAAGGCGGTTTGATTTTGTTTCCTTCAAGACGATAGCCCATACGATTTGAATCAGGGGATATGGTGAATGCGTTGCTATAAAAGGCTTGGCGAGCGTCTTCATCAAAGTCCTCATTTTGATAGCCTTCAATCACTCTCAGCTTGATAGGTAAGTTGTAATCCGGCTTAAAGCGAAATGTCATCAGCCTTGGTTTGTGTTTCGGTAAGTTATGAGGAAAAAAGGGAAGAATATCGCCTGCTTTTAAAGCGCCACCATTTGAGTCATAACCACCAAGAGATTCTCTCGTGACGGTAGAGGCACTTCCTAAGTGCTGAGCAATATCGAACCCACCTTTAACCGCAAGATAGGATCGAAGTCCATTTTTTGCGACTCCGAACTGCAGCTTCTGCCCCTTCTTCAATGTAAAGTCAGACCAATTTGAGATAGGCTCACCATCTACTTTTGCATTCAAATCACCACCACATATTGCAAGATGGCAGTTATGTAGTGCGACAAAGCAAGCGTTACCCAAAGTAATTTCAATTGCAGCACAATTGACTACGTTACCAAGTAAATGGTTTGCCCAACTGTAGGCGTAATCATCTACGGGGCCACCTTGAGTCACGCCAATATGCGCTAAGCCAAAACGGCCAAAGTCTTGAATCAAAGAAAGTGGCCCTGACTTTTCCACCAGCAATCCAGCGTAACTCATAGAACACCTCCTAACTCGATAAACTTTTGTTTGGAAATGGCATTAAACGTGACCTTGTCACCTACTTCAAACGGTATAAAAGGTGGCGTATCAGAGAAAAGGGGAAGCGGGCTTCTACCGATAATGTTCCATCCGCCAGGACTATCTGATGGATAGACGGCCGTTTTAGAGTCTGCGATTCCCACGCTTCCGGCTGGTACTCGCGTTCTTGGTGTAGCTAACCTTGGCATATGTAATTGAGTATCGACATCGGAGAGGAATGCAAAACCTGGAGCAAAACCAATCGCTGAAACCGCATACTCGGCCTGAGTATGTAAAGAAATGAGCGCGTCTAATGATAGTCCACGATCTTGAAAGCGGGGCAAATCTAGCGCGGTTTCTTCGGAGTAGTATACGGGAATAGTGATGTGGTTAGGTTGAACAAGACTGAGCGATTGAGTATCAAACTGACGGATCATTTGATGCAGTTTATGCACTAAATCTTTTTCATTGATTCGAAAAGGCAAGTAATCAATGAGGATGGTTTGATAGGAGGGGACCACGTTCATAATGATTGACGCTAAAGTTTCTTTGATGTTTCGAGCAAGTTCTCCGACCGCATTTTCAGAGATATTCTCGTCAAACTTAATGAAAATACTGCACTCAGAGATCAAAGAGATACTAAATTTCTCTTTATGCATTAATTTCCTCCCGCGTATAGGCTTTGACGGATCTTTTGGATCAGCGCGATCGACTCTTCATTGTCACCATGAACACAAATCGTATCGGCTTCCAGTAAAATGTAGCCGCCAGAAGCGGTTTTGACACGCCCAGAATCTGCTAACGTACGGACTTGCTCAAGTATCGCATGCTCATTCTTTAACACGGCATCAGGCTGTGTCCTAGGTGTAAGTAATCCGTCATCTTGATACAAGCGGTCTGCAAATGCTTCAAACAGCAAGGGAACATCGTAATCATCTGCGATTTCTAAGTATTTTTCGTTTTCCTGTGACGCTAGAATCATTAACGGCACTTTGAATAAAGCTGCCGCCTTTACGACTGATCTAAATATCGCATCACTTTTCATCATGTCGTTGTATAACGCGCCATGAGGCTTTATATAGCTGATATCTGTGTATTGAGCCCGACAAAGTGCCTGTAAAGCGCCTACTTGGTATATAACCATGTTAGTAATTTCATCACCCGTCATGTTTATACTGCGCCTGCCGAAGCCTTGGAGGTCTGCGTAGCCCGGGTGTGCTCCAATATCAACATCGTTGTCGTTGGCGAGAGTGATAGTGTCGTGCATGACATTAGGATCGGAAGCATGAAAACCGCACGCGATGTTTGCCATATCAACATGAGGCATAACATCTTCGTCTGCCCCCATAATCCAAGAGCCAAAGCTCTCACCCATGTCACAGTTCAATGTAAGTTGCTGTTTATTCAATGTCATACGTTTTATTTCTACACAAGCAATGGGTTCACGATGCAGGAAAATGCATCTATGTTCAGTGACTCACTTCATTCTTCTATCATGAAAGCGAGGTTTATGATCTGATGGCTGACGAAAAAGATCACTTTAGTCCATAAAGATGTTGCCGTTATTTGAGTTGATCCGAATTTTAAGGTATTTCGTTCCTTTTCCATCCAATTTTTGAGAATTTAAGGTTATTTTGCATTGGCATCGTGTTAATCTTGTCGCCCTTAATGGGTAATGGATTGCATAACAACGCTTCTGTCATTTTTAGTGGTTGTCTGCGACAGGAATACATATGTCATTACGAGCAAAGCTTATTTGGCCAATTTTGGTCTTTATAACGGCTATCTTTGTTATCTCAAAAGGTTATACCTCGTATACTGCATACCAATCGTCTAAGCATGAGTTGGTCGAGCAAACGAGAAAGTTGATTAACAATGTTTCTTTCTCAATTAAAGATGCGCTAACGACAAAGAACAAGCAAAAAGCTCAAACTACTCTCATCAACTTTTTAAACCAGCCAAATGTTACGCGGGTCAAACTTTACGACCAAGATGATCAACCTTTCGTTGTTCTTGAAGGAAGTGGGGTATCAGCTCCCGTCCCTAATCAAACTGAAAGAAGCAAGTTACACGCGCTAGGTTATGCCTTATCAGGCAAATTTCTTTATGTTCTAGAACCGATTATTCACGATGGTCGTGTCATTGGCAGTATGAGGGTTACGCTTTCCCATCGTCCAATCATAGAAGCCCAACAATCTTTACTTCAAGATGGTGCTGTACTTCTTCTGTTGCTGTTCGCTGGTGGCACTATCTTTTACATAAGTATCGATAGGCTTGTTCTCAAACCTGTTATAGAACTGAGTCATACGATAGAGAGTGTGACACACGGACAAAATACGGATACTCAAGTTCGCTATTACTCCAAGGATGAAATTGGAGAACTCGCACATTCCTTCAATCAAATGATGAACAAGTTAACAACACGCGAGAAACAGCGGCAACATTCATTAGAAATGTTAGAACAAAAGCGGGCGTTTTCAGAAGAAGTCATTGAATCTATTCAACATGCATTAGTTATTACCGACAACTTCGGGCGTGTTATTTACTGTAATACTGCGACTCGGCAGATATTTCAAAAAAAGTCAGAGGAACTTGAGCATGCCAATATCCGTGATCTAATTAAAACGAAAACACCGAATGAGCTGAGCCAAATCCTAAGTAGGGGGTTAGAATGCGATGACATTCACCTCAAAAATGCAGACAACGAACAGCAGTTGAGTTTAACCAGTCGTCGTTTGTCCACACATGGACACTTATTGTTTTCGATTCAAGATATCACCGAAATTGAAGAGGCCATGAGCAGGCAGCGTGTTGCGGGGCGTGTTTTTGAGAGCAGTCAAGATGGCCTCATCGTTCTTAATCATCGAGGTGTTATCACAATGGCTAACCCTGCGGTCACTAAGTTAGTTGGACTAGAGATGGATCAGCTTATTGGGAAGTCATTTATCCAAACACTTAAGTGGCGCAAGTTGCAGGAAATGATGCCTAGCATCATTGAATCGATAGAAAACTACGGGGTATGGCAAGGGGAAGTTATTGAACAGAACCATCTTGGCCAGTTTGTGCCGATGTTTGCAAGGGTTAATCGTATCGTTAAGTGTGAAGACAATGGGTTCTACGACCTAGTCATTGTTCTTACCGATCTTTCTGGTGCAAAAGAGATGGAACGACTTGAGTACTTAGCTCATCACGATGCACTAACGGGGTTAGCGAATCGCTCCAAGTTCCATTTAGAGTTGGAAGAATTAGTACAACGGTCGGGATACTTACGTGACGAATTTGCGGTGCTTTACCTCGATCTCGATGGTTTTAAAGAGGTTAATGATACCTATGGCCATGACGCAGGTGATGAAGTTCTGAAAAAAGTAGCCGAGCGTCTAACATCTGCGACTCGACATAGTGATTTAATCGCAAGACTTTCGGGTGATGAATTTGTCATGTTGGTTAATCCTGCCAACCAAAAAGTCGTCACCCGAATTGCAGAACAACTGCTCGAAAGCGTATGCACACCAATCGAGTACAAAGGTAACTCGCTCAAGGTTGGCGTTAGCATCGGCGTAAAATTGGTCGGTGTTAATGAGCGAGATGCCACTCGAGTGTTAAAAAGTGCAGATACTGCAATGTACCAAGCTAAAAAAGCCGGAAAAGGCCAAGCAATATTAATGGGATGCGAATTGCAGGAGACAGTTTAAATCGTAACGTCAAAGCTTTAAACTAAACCCATTCGCGTCAGAAGGAATGATAAAATGAAAGTACTTGTTACGGGTGGTATGGGCTATATTGGTAGCCATACATGTATTCAAATGATCGAAGCTGGTATGACGCCAGTGATTCTAGATAACCTGTACAACAGTAAGTCTACGGTCTTAGATCGCATTGAAAAGGTATGTGGCGTAAAGCCAACCTTCATTCAAGCCGATATTAGAGATAAATCGACAATGGTAGAGGTTCTAAAATCGCACGATATCGAAGCGGTTATCCATTTTGCAGGTTTAAAGGCCGTCGGTGAGTCCGTAGCAAAACCCCTAGAGTATTATGACAACAATGTGAATGGCACTTTGGTATTGGTTGATGCAATGCGCGAAGCTGGAGTTAAATCGTTGGTATTTAGCTCCTCAGCAACTGTCTATGGCGATCCTGCATCTGTTCCAATCACAGAAGACTTTCCAACTAGCGCAACTAACCCTTATGGACGCAGTAAATTAATGGTGGAAGAATGTTTAACAGACTTCCAAAAAGCGAATCCAGATTGGAGCATCACACTTCTTCGTTACTTTAACCCTGTAGGTTCACATCCAACAGGTGAGTTAGGTGAAGATCCTCAAGGTATTCCAAATAACCTAATGCCGTTTGTTTCTCAAGTTGCAGTGGGCCGACGAGAGTTCCTCTCTGTATTCGGTAGCGACTACCCAACGAAAGATGGCACCGGCGTGCGTGACTACATTCATGTGATGGACTTATCCGATGGTCACATCGCTGCTTTGGAAAAAGCAGGTAACAAAGCTGGGCTTCATGTCTACAACCTTGGCACTGGCAATGGCTACAGTGTGCTTGAAATGGTGAAAGCATTTGAAACTGCAAGTGGTAAAGATGTTCCATACCAACTTGTTGAACGTCGTCCAGGCGATATTGCGGAGTGTTGGGCTGATCCATCAAAAGCAATGAATGAGTTAGGTTGGAAAGCGTCTCGTACTCTAGAAGAAATGACGGGGGATACATGGCGTTGGCAATCTAACAACCCTCAAGGTTATCCAGACGCCTAATTTTGATTTACACAATAATAACAAAAAGACGCATAATTGCGTCTTTTTTGATCCAAATCGGAAAAAATCGTAAATTACTGGTTAAAAGGTAGCAAGTCTATATAGAGCTGTTAAACTATGTCCGACTCTTAATTTGGGTTATAAATTTTCTCATAGCTATTGGGGTAGTTCATGGAACTCGGTCTGATCATCACTTTTATCATTGCAGCAGCAGTAATGGTGAAAAAAGAGATGGCAAAACAGTAAACTTTCATTTTTCATACTTTTCTTTACATTTTTGAAATGAAAGCCATAAAAAAAAGCCAGTATTAAGCTGGCTTTTGTGTTTTCGGAGGCTTTAGAACTCGTATTTAGCTGTAATTGACCAGTTCCGCCCAGCTTGAGTCAGATCTTTGTTTTCTGTCTGAAGGTCACGCACATCATTCCAATTGTAGTACTCTTCATCTGTCACGTTGAACAGACCTGCTCGCAACGTAAGGTCTTTAATAGGTTTGTAGTACGCGGTGACATCTACGACCGTAGCTGCGGAGATAGGCAATACTTTATCGTCATTTATGTCGCTTTTATCTTTAGATGCGGTGTAGTTAATGGTTAACGTGGTTCCCCAGTTTTGTTCTGAATCGTAATTAAAGCCAGCGACAAGGTTCCAAGGGTTAACACTGTTTAGTGGATTATTGTTTCCATCTTCACCTTCCGTATACGCCGCTGCTAAACGAGAGCTAAAGCCTTCGATTGGCATGAACTTGTTCCACGAAAGTTGGTTTGAAAACTCAATACCTTTAATTGTCGCTTTGCCAATATTTACGTACTGCAGAATCGCAGGGTCAGTCACAGGAGTCCAAGTGCCAGAGACGGTTTTACTTTCGATGAAGTTGTCGTAATCGCTGTAGAAAACTGACACTTCACTGCTAGAAATGTCATTATTATGTCGCCAACCAAATTCGTACGAAATGCTGTCTTCTGCTTTTAAATCAGGATTTGGCTTAAAAATGTAGCCATGCATTGGGTTGCCGAAGGAGTAGTACAACTCTTGGAAATCTGGAGCACGGAAACCTTGGCTGATTTGCGCGAATAAACGATGTTGTTCATTAAGCTTATAAACAGAACCTAAGCGGCCTGTAAATGCAGAATCAGAAAACTTTTTGTAGTCGCTAGCCGCGTTACCACTTGGGTTGCTGCTTGTGTCACCTGGATCGGTTTCAAATGCATCCCACCGTACGCCCGGGGTAATCGTAAAGTTACCTACCGTAATTTCGTCTTGTAAAAAGAGCCCGTAACGACGCTCGCTCGCAGAAGGGATATAGAAAATTTCTTTGTTTGCGCTTGCACTGTTGTACTCTTTGTTAACGTTCTTAATGTCTTTATCACTGAAGGATGCACCGTACACAAAGTAATGCTCTGTACTACCAAGCATGAGATATTTGTCGAACTGAGAATCAAACTGGTAGCCTTCATCCTCGTAGATGTAGTCTTTACGTTGGTTATTCTGACCTTTAACACGATCAGTAATGCCGTTTTCTTCTTTGCTAAGCCAATCTAGTTGCCAGGTAAGGGAGTCCGCTACGGCCGTTTGCATCTCCCAAATATGTTTTATACCAACTTGATATTGTTCTGTTACATCTTCACTTGTTGCATTAGTATAACCGTTGTAAGACTGCTTTCCGTTGCCTTTGTTGCGAATATAATTCCCATTGAACTCAACACGATGTGCATCATTGAGTTGGTACTGAAGCTTAACCAGTAAGTTGTTCGCTTCTGTATCTGCATCTGCTAGATCTCCAAAGTTATCCAGTTCATTGCCGTCGCGACGCGTATAAGCAAGTAAAGATTCCAAATCACCAATTTTGTGCGCTAATGCCACAGATTCACTGAATGTATTGTCTTCGGAAGAGTAGTTGAACTTCGCATGGCCACCAAAGTTACGACCCTTAAGGACATCAGCCGGATCTTTGGTTTCAAATGCAACAATGCCACCAATTGCGTCAGAACCATGTAGAGACGATGCTGCACCTTTTACAATTTCAACCGCTTTTATTAGGTCGGTATCAACGTTAACGCGAGCAGAGTTAATGAACGTATTCCCTGATTCGAACTGGTTACCTTGAGATACGCCGTCCACAAGAACTTTAATTCGATTGCCTTCGATGCCACGGATATTGATACTCTGGACACCTTGGCGAGAGTTTGTCTTAACCGTGACTCCTGGCGTGTACTCAAAGAGATCATCTAAGCCAGTGACCATGCTTTCTTCGATGTTCTTATCAGTAACGATCGCGACAGAAGCAGCAGTGTCTTCGATTTGGCTATTAGTACGAGTCGCAGTCACGACCACTTCATTGAAGGTTGAATGATCTTCAGCGTAGGCACCTTGGGATAGTGCAATCAGAATAGAGGCTGACAAAATTGATTTTTTATACATTGGCTTCAATACCTTAGATCCATAATAGGTAACAACAAACGGGATACTAATGGATCTAAATAATAATTACTATCATTACCATTGTCATTTGTCGCTTTATCTTGAGTAGAACTCTTAGGTTATGAGCATTTCTAGTCTTTAGTTATCAGTGTGTTATATTGTTTAACGTTAGTTCTTGATAAGATCGTCCAAATACAATCAATGTGACAGAGATCACGTTAAGGGAGGCCATGTGCAGAGTCCAATTACGTTAGAAGCGCTCCATATTCTGGATGCCATTGACCGAAGAGGGAGTTTTGCAGCTGCTGCGAATGAGTTAGATAGAGCCCCATCATCACTGAGCTATCAGATCCAGAAACTCGAGCAAGACTTAGACATCATTATCTTCGATCGCTCTGGTCACAAAGCCCATTTTACTGAAGCAGGAAAGCTCATCCTTGAAAGAGGACGAGCCATTTTACAAGCCAGTGAAAAGTTAGTGAATGATGCAACGTTATTGGCGAATGGCTGGGAACTGGATATTACCATTGCCTTTGATGGCATTATTCCTATATCCAATTTCTTCCCTATGGTTGATGCATTGGCTGAAGTAAGCTCAACACGAGTCAGACTGCAAGAAGAGATCTTGGCTGGTAGCTGGGAATCGCTGAATACAGGTAGAGCGGATTTACTGATTTGCCCATCACTGGATACACTTCCTCAAGAAGTCAAATCAGAAAAAATTGGTAAAATGAGCATGTTTTGGGTAGCGGCAGCTGATCACTATGTTCACAAGCGTAGTGGTAAGTTTGATGAGGCGGCGCGAGAAAAGTACCGAATCATTGCCATTGCAGACACTGCACGCGAACAACCTGCGCTCTCAATTAATATCATTCAAAAACAGCCTCGCTTGACCGTCACCAACTTTACGGCAAAAGTAGATGCGCTCACTGCAGGTTTAGGCATTGGTACGTTACCAAGCCAAATTGCACAACCTTTGATTAATAGTGGCGTATTGAAGCGAATCGAAGGTACAGAAGAGCAGCCGATGGATATTATCTTAGCATGGCGCCGAAATACCATGGGTGAGGCGAAATCCTGGTGTATTCAATACTTGAAAAAGAACTGGAAACTAAAGTAACAACGTAACTTTTACTTCTTAGGTTCCCATTGCTTATCGAATCTAAGAAGTAAAGTTATCGCTAATGCTTTATTTTTCAATTTAAAGGAAGCACCATATCTGCCGTACCATCGGCAAACTGAACATCGACTTCAAATCCCAGGTTTTGAGCTAACATCAACATCCCTCTGTTTGTAGGCATGGTCATTCCAGACATTTGCTTTGTGCCTTTAATCTTGCAATAGCTGATAATTTTCTGCATCAGCACTTTACCTAAGCCTTTTCCTTTCAAATCTGAACGAACCAAAATAGCAAACTCAGCATCACTATTATCTGGAGTAATCAATGCGCGGGCTACGCCTATGATAGACGGTCCGTCGGTATTAAACGCTACCGCAACAAACGCCATTTCGCGGTCATAGTCGATTTGAGTGAAGTTTGCCAAAGCCTCATGGTTGAACTCACCAACCTCAGAAAAGAAACGCTTATACAGATCTTCTTTCGATACGCTATTAATGAATTGAGCATGCAGCGGCTCATCTTCAGGCAGGATAGGGCGAAGCAGGATAGGTTGGCCATCTCGAAGCGTTACAGTTTCGACAAATTCTGCCGGGAAAGGACGAATCGCCAGACGTTTTTGCGCATCTCCCTCGTATTTACACAGTGTGATGTCCGCATCGAGGATAGTTAAATCGCTTCCCGACACCAATACTGGATGGATATCCAGTCTTTGTATTTCTGGCAACTCAACCGCCATTTGGGAGATACGAACTAAGAATTTCGACAACTCACTAATATCGAGCGCATCTTTGTGTTTCTGCAGGCGAATCTTTCCAGACTTTAAAGCAACAACGACAAGGTAGCGTGCAAGCGTCATGTTCAAAGGAGGAAGTGCAGCGACGGCATCTTGGGCGATATTCCACTCCGAGCCGCCTTGACCCAGCAAGATGACAGGTCCAAAGACCTTATCTACTGCAATGCTAATCCTTAGTTCTTCAGCGCTGCCGAGCTTTGCCATACCTTGCACCAACAGGCCGTGTACATTGGCAGAAGGGTAACTTAGCTTTACGGTATCTAGAATGGATAGCGCTGCGTTGGAAACTTCTCGACTGTTTCTCAAATTCAGGGCGACACCGTGTACATCCGATTTATGAGGAATGTCTGGAGATCGCAACTTAACCGCAACAGGGTATCCGATATTTTCTGCCATATGCACGGCTTCAATTTCGTCAGATGCAATCCATGTTGGCAGAACATTAAACCCGAACAGCTTAAATAATGGGCTGGTTTGATGCGTATCCAAGGTGACTGTGTTTTTATCCAGTAGTCGTTCATTTACCCATTCTTTTGCAGAACTCACACTTCCAGAGTGCAATGGCTCTGCCGTCGTTGGCGTTTCCATTAATTGCTTCTGGTTTCGGCGATACTCAACCAAGTGCATGTATGCAACAACCGCACTTTCCGGCGTTCGATAGGTTGGAATGCCAGCTTGAGTAAATGCCAGTCGTGCCTCTCTCGACGTTTGTTCTCCTGACCAGTTGGTCAAGATATTAAAATGCTTATGCCGAGGGTGAGCCTTGATCGCCTCAATAACAGCTTGAGCAGTTTCAAGAGGGTCGGAAACCGCTGAAGGACTATGCATAATCAAGATCGCATCTGCACAGTCGTTATTCATCAGTGCGTTAATGGTGTCAATGTAGCGTTTTTTTGTTGCGTCACCAGACAGATCAATCGGATTTCGAGCGCGCCAGTTGGACGGGAGTACTGTTTGTAATTGCTCAATGGCAGCGTCATCAAGCGTTGCGAGCTGGCCACCACGTTCAATCAAAGTATCAACGGACATAACTGCAGGGCCGCCGCCATTGGTGACGATCGCTAAACGCTCCCCACGAAGTGGAACAGAATGCGTGAGTGTTTCTACCGCAGCGAAGAGCTCATGCGTATTGCTGACTCGTAACATACCAGTTCGACGGATGGCAGAATCGTAAATTACATCAAGCGTATCACCATCTTGCTGTTCGAAAGTATTCATCTCTTTAGAGCGGCCAGCTTTTAATACCAATATACGGCGGTTACGTGAAGCAGCTCGCGCAGCAGACATAAATCGTCGAGCATCTTGGATGTTATCCACATAAAGCAGAATAGCTTCCGTATTCCCATCCATACTTAAGTAATCAAGCAAATCTGCAAAATCGATATCCTGTCCGCGTCCAATCGAAATGAACGAAGAAAAGCCAATATTCTTATCATTTGCCCAGTCTAACACTGTGGTACAAACCGCCGCAGATTGTGAGATGAACGCAATTTTTCCGGGCTTAGCCGCAACAGGAGAAAACGTGCAGTTAAAATTGTGCCAAGGCAAGATAATACCTAAGCTGTTTGGTCCTAAAACTCGAATATTCAATGATGAAATATTTAAAGGCTGGGCGTCATCAGAGATAACAATCGCAAACGGTGTGCCTCTCTCATCTAACTCTTTAAGCAGTTGCTCGTTGCGTGAAACGTTCGTACATAAAATCGCAATATCTGGCGTATAGGGTAGGGAAGCCACATCAGGGTAGGCTATAACTCCGGATACCGCTTTGTATCGCGGCGTTACTGGCATAATCGCGCCACCAAACCCACTTTGTAGAAGGTTGCGCATAACTACATGTCCTGCTCGCAATGCTTTTTGAGATGCCCCAATAACGGCCACAGAGTTGGGTTTAAAGAGTTTATGTAGTTTATTCATGCTGACTCCTAGCCGTTTGCAAGTAACGTTTGCCTATCGGTTTAATATCAATCATAAACGAATAATTTATTGATAAAACGTCTTCAGACCAGACATTGCATAAAATGTGGGCGATGCTTATGGAGTTTGTGTTATTCATCACATCAAAATCACAGATTATTGTATTTGATGCTTGATAAACGGCCCTGCTATCGGCATGATTTATCGTAATATTTATCCAGAGCATTTGTTACTTCATGAAAAAAATCGCAATCATCGGCTTGTCAGTCCTGCTTTCTGCTTGTGCATCTGAAACTTACATCACAGACGTAACTTCTGAAAGTTATCGAGAGGACTACAAATCAGATCGTATCTCTAAGCCAATTATGGCGTCTGAAAACGCGGTAGTAGAAAAAGACGTACAACCAACTGTTGTGAAAATGACGGCAAAACCTGAAGAGAAGAAAGTAGTCAAGCTAACGCCAAAAGAGCAGGCGAAGCCAGTTAAGATCGTACCACCGAGTAAAAAGCAAGCAGGTATTCAACGATTCGGCTATACCATTCAAGTCGCGGCTGTGGGTAGCCAAGCGAAAGTCGATCAGTTTGCAAATAAGCTGCCACAGAACGGACAGCCAATTTGGGAAAACTACAAAGTCGTCAACGGTACTAAGTGGTTCTCAGTTTTATACGGAGACTACGCAACAAGCGCGGAAGCCAAGCAAGCGATTTCGACTTTGCCTGCTCAATTTCAGCAGTTAAGACCATTTGTTAAAAGCATTGACGCCATTAAAAACTCAGCTTACCCAACGCTTAACAAATTAAACTAACACATCAAATAAGGGAGCGAATAGCTCCCTTATTTATTTGTTCAAATCCTACTCGAACAAAATTCCTCACACTAAAATTACTGTACGTCACACTTCAAAGGTTTATCATAATAAATAGTATCTTTTGTAGGTCACGGAAAGATTGATTCATGATTAAAAATATTCTTCTACTATGCGGCGGCGGCTCTTCTGAGCACGAGATTTCATTATTGTCTGCAAACTTTGTCGAACAACAATTAAATCTTATTGAAGACGTTCACGTTACACGCGTAGAAATTAAAAACGAAGGTTGGATGACCAACCAAGGTGAGTTGGTTTACTTGGATCTCAATACCAAGCAGTTGTGCTCAAGTGAATCTAATCAAACCATCGATTTCATTGTGCCTTGTATACATGGTTTTCCAGGCGAGACAGGTGATATTCAATCTCTGTTTGAAATCGCAGGCATTCCTTACCTGGGTTGCGGGCCAGAAGCAAGTAGCAATAGCTTCAATAAAATCACATCTAAGCTTTGGTACGACGCTATCGGCATTCCCAATACGCCATACTTATTCTTAACGCGCAACGATGAAGAAGCTCATACTCAAGCTCATAAAGCATTTGAAAAATGGGGAAAAGTCTTTGTCAAAGCCGCTCGTCAAGGGTCATCTGTTGGATGTTACAGCGTCACAGAAAAAGATAAACTTTCCAATGCAGTAAATGATGCGTTTGGGTTTTCTGACCAAGTGTTGGTTGAAAAATCAGTAAAACCACGAGAGCTTGAAGTTGCTGCATATGAGATGAATGGCCAGCTGCACATAACGAAGCCAGGCGAGGTTATTGCACCTGACGGTGCTTTTTACTCGTACGATGAAAAGTACAGCAGTTCAAGTCACTCGCTCACCGAAGTTGAAGCGAAGAATCTAACCCAAGCGCAATTAGATGCAATTCAGCACGCATCTGAGAGGGTATTTAAGCAAATGAATCTTCGCCATTTGTCTCGTATCGACTTTTTCTTAACGGAAGATGATGAGATTTACTTAAACGAAGTAAACACATTCCCAGGTATGACTCCGATCTCGATGTTCCCTAAAATGCTTCAAAATAACGGGCACAAATTCCATGAGTTCTTGGAAGATTGTATAAACAGTGCCAAGTGATTAACGTTATCGAGGCGCGTTTTATTATAGAAATTGTTTTCTAGAGCAAGGTTTACTCAAGCCGTATTTGAATATTGCTCAGTAGCAATTATGATTATATCAACGCATTAAACAGATGACTCAGTGGTATGGCGATTTCAAACTATAGAGGTTTTAACCTGCAGTCAGGCGGACCAGATGGCAGTATTTGGAAGGTTAAAATCAAGAACCACGTCTTACAAGGCAGTTTGACGGCGGTAAAGAAAAGCATTGATTGGTGGTGCGATACCGCATCAATTATTGATCCCAAAGAGTTTGCTGCGCTTGGACAAAGAGCGCAGCAAATTGGTGGTGCAAAATCAGAAGTCTTTAACGGTTATACTATTCAAAATGATACAGGTCAGCCCAACTCTTGGTACTGTATGTTTAATGGTAAACTGATTAAGGGTAGTAAAACTGCTATTCAACGTCATATCGAAGCTTATTTAGTTGCAAAGCAAAAAGCGATGCAAGCACAACAACAAAAGAAACAATAGAATGACTCTGGTATATTCAACAGAAACCGGTCGAATTAAGCCGGAAGAAGAAAAAACATCTCGCCCCAAAGGCGACGGTATTGTACGAATTCAGCGCCAAACGAAAGGCCGTAAGGGTAAAGGTGTATGCATCGTGACAGGTTTAGACTTGGATGATGCACCTTTAAAATTATTAGCTGCAGAGCTCAAAAAAGTCTGCGGCTGTGGTGGCTCGGTAAAAGATGGCAATATCGAAATTCAAGGTGATGCTAGAGACAAGATCAAAGCGCATCTTGAAAAGAAAGGCATGACAGTCAAATTAGCCGGTGGCTAATTTACATTAAGGAAAACTCAGAATGGCGTCTAAAGATAGACGCCATTTTTTATTTTGGTAAGTAATACGCTAATTGAAGAACAAGCAATCGCAGATTGATAGATCGATATTAGCTATTTTATGGTAAATAACCATTATGTTTAATACTCACATTAAAGGCTTTAAATTTCAAATTCACAGGGGAATAGGAGTGATCATTGGCAACATTTGGCGTACGAGCATATTCAATTTAACTATTCTGGGTTGAAGTTAGGTGCGTGAGTGAGTGAGTCCGCCAATCCCAAGCTCCATAAGGCATCTTCTATTTCATGAAGTGGAAAAA
>NZ_NCTH01000049.1:0-21902 GCF_002105475.1 Vibrio sp. ArtGut-C1
GATAACATGGTCAAATATTTTTTCATATTAATCCTCCGAGCTCACCACACACAAAATACGAGCATTTCCAGGCACGCTCGAAGCAGGGGCATAACCAATCCGATTGGGCTTTTCTTGCATCCACGTGATCAGCGCATCAATGCTAGAGTTTGCAATCACTTTGGGTGGCCTCGCTTTGCCTGAAAAAGACAAGCTCGCCCAGTGCGCGTTCATTTGCGCCAAGTTTTTATTGAGAAGGTAGCGATAGAACTCCGCTCTCTCCGCTGATGTCGCTGGCCAGTCAGATAGCTCAATTCTCTGCCCTTGTAAGAGTTGCGTTTTTCCTCTGTACAACTTTCGCGCTTTATTGATGGTTAGGGGCGAGAACTCACTATTAAACGAGAAAACGGCGTAGCTCTCTGCAGCAAGTACTTGACTATCTATGGGTAGAAGGAAAACAACAATGAATAGGTAGCGTTTTATGCAGCGCAAAAGAAAACAGAGGAGAGAAATGTCGCCGCTCATCATCGCTACCTATATCGCATTTTCAATCTGGTACAACAGCTTTTCTCTACGAACAGGCTTGGGTACATAAGCGTCCATGCCTGAATCGAAACAGCGTTGAATGTCATCATCCACAACACTTGCCGTTAGCGCGATGATGGGAGTCTTAGGAAGACCTTTACTTGCTTCATAGGCGCGTATTTGTCGTGAGGCTTCGAACCCATCCATGATCGGCATCATGCAGTCCATCAAAATTATGTCAAACCCACCATCTTTTTGGAACATTTCGACCGCAACCTGTCCGTTTTCGGCCACTTCAAATTGATAACCAGCTTTGGATAAAAGCAGCGAAGCGACTTTTTGATTTACTCTGTTATCTTCGACGAGCAAAATCCGTTCTGAGCGAATAGGCGTCACGGTCGCTTCTGATTGTTCAGCATGCGAGGTTTTTTCAGGAGTGTGAGTGGTGTTTGTTGCCAGTCGCTTTTCATCAGAAACAATATTGGAAATGCGTAGTCCAATGGCTTTATCTAATTTCTCTTTCAACAAACCCGCTTTAAAAGGTTTGGGCACATAATCATCCATTCCAACATCAAAACACTTTTGAATGTCATCATCGACTACACTTGCTGTTAGCGCGATAATTGGGATTCTGATCGTCCGTTTTTCTTTTGCTTCAATTTGACGGATCATTCTGGTTGCTTCAAACCCATCCATCACAGGCATCATGCAATCCATTAAGATTAAGCTGTATTGATTCTGTTGAAACATATCTACGGCTTCTTCTCCGTTTACGGCGATATCAAAGTCGAAGCCCGCTTTTGTGACGTGTAATCCAGCGATTTTTTGATTGACGGTGTTGTCGTCGACCACCAAGATTTTTGGGAAAATCTTAGCATTGGTTGTTGTCGTGTTCTCTTTGTTTACTTGAGGGAAGTTTGCAGCACAAGTTTCAAGTGCTTTTACTAAGCGCTGTCCTAAGAGGGGTTGAGTGACCAATGCACTAATGCTGTTACCAAAATCACGTTGGGCGCTATGAAGGTGTTTAATAAGACAAACTCGAACATTTTGCATGCAAAGTCTTTTCATTTCACCTAGATGTTTGGCTGCGGTATTTGGAGAAGTTTCTACGTTGATAACAATGATGCGCTCGTTATCAATCCACGTTGGCAGAGCATCCAGTGTATTTACTGATTGCTGAACATTGATGTGGAAAAAGCTCAACTCGTCACGCAGCTTTTGCTCCAAAGTAGGGTTGTTGCAAACTATCCATATATCGTTGTGATTAAGGGAGTGATAGCCATTGAACTCTTGAGTCACAATTGGAGCCGTAAGTTCGAAGAAAAATCGGCTACCTTTTCCTTTCTCGGATTCAAGCTGAATCTCACCGCCCATCAACTCTACCAGCTGCGTGCTAATTGCAAGCCCGAGCCCTGTCCCTCCAAACTGTCGGGTGGTGGAGTTATCTTCTTGGGCGAAAGGAGCAAATATCTTTTTTTGTTGCTGCTTATCAATACCGATCCCTGAGTCTTTGACTGAAAACTCGATGCTCGCTTCACCATTTTTGATTTCTCTAGTGATGACAGAGAGTTCAACGCAGCCTTGTTCGGTGAACTTTACGGCATTGGACATGAAGTTCATGATAATTTGGCGTATACGGTGATCATCCAACATAACGTGATAGGGCGTATTGCGGCTGATGCTGACTTGAACATCAATGCCTTTTTCTTTCGCTTTCGGGGAAATAATAGAAGCAATATCGTAGATGGATTCACGAACACAGGTTGAATGAGGGCTGATAAGCAACATACCAGATTCAATTTTAGAGAAGTCCAGAACGTCATTTATTAAGCTCAACAGTAATTGCGAGGAGGTTTCTATCGTGTCGACATAATCACGTTGTGTCGCCGTTAGCGGCGTGTCTGACAAAACTTCTGAAATGCCAATAACGCCGTTTAACGGGGTTCGAATCTCATGAGACATATTCGCCAGAAAGCTACTTTTGGCTTTGCTTGCCTCGATGGCATCATCTTTCGCCTTTTCAGCATCTTCTTTGGCTTGAGTTAACTTTTGTCTTGACTGCTCACGTTCGTAACTCAGTTTTTTTACCTCTTTAGCAAACTTACTGAGTTCATCTTTCCCTTTGGTCAACTCTGTCAGTGGTGAGTTTTCATTGTTGTCCTCTTCGTAAGTGTCTCGACTTAGGAATTCGAGGACTAAATTCAAGTTGCCAGTGACCTTGCGCACTAACCTCAGGGTTAAACTCACGACCAGCAATGTCACGAGGCTCATTAGCGCAATGAAGCCAATGCGGTGCTGTGTTGTTTCACTGATCGTCTTGGTTATATCCTCAACAAGTTGTCGTTCCATCTGGTCATCAACGTTACGTAATAAACTTAAGCGTTTATAAAGCGCAGACAACCCGTCATCTATTTGAGCGGGGGTCAACACGCTAAGGTTTGTTGGCTGCAACAAATTGGTTCGAAATGCTTGGCTTTTAACAAACACATTATCGGTAAAGGTTTCGATGAGGAGGTTGACTTGCTGCTTATTCGCATTAAGTGTGACAAAACGTTCGAACAGCAGTTGTTGGTTCTGGATTAATGATTGGATACTGGCTTGGATAGCTGGATCGTACATCTGCCCCTGTTCTGTGGATTCCACTAAGTATTTGCTGAGTCTATGTTCTTCTGTTGACCAAAACATTAACCACTCAAGCTGCATCAATGAGGAGAGGTGAGTGTTGGTTTCATAACTTACATGGCTGAAGTAGACTCTATCCAAACTCAAAAGAATCTCTTTGAATGTGTCGGCACGCCACTCAGCAGCATCTAACTTATCTTCTGTATTATTGGACGAGAGCATTGACAGTGTTGCTTCTTCGAAATTCGCGAGCTGATTTAATATATCGGCATTGTCACCAAAAACAGGTGAAGCTGTATCTTGTAAAGTTTGAACGAGTTGGCGGGTTTCTTGAGCGTTATTCGCGACCCTTGGATCGCTCGTCAAATAATACAGTGAGGAAACACGATCTATATATTGGGAGAAGAGTTGTGCTTTTTGAAGTTCTTGAGCTTGGATAGAGAGGTTTTGTACATGTTTACCTGCAAGAAGCAATAACAATAAGATTGGTAGTAGGACCAATCCAAAAAGTTTCTGCTTTACAGACAGGTTGTTCCAAGCAAATATCCCGACCACACGCGTTTCCATATCCAAAGAGTTGATATGAAAAGTGTAGTTTACCTATCTCAAATGTTAGATTTTAAGAGGAAATTCATACTGGCGAGATGGCGAAGTGTGACCAATATTGCAGAACGAATCCCCTTTAATTCAATGGACGCGATAAATTATTTCAGTTAAGCATAGTTGCTTGCGGTTGAGTCATCTATTGCTTGGCGTTGTTGCTCAAACTCTATGATTTCTTCTGCCGGCACTGGTCTACCCAAGAAAAAGCCTTGCACAACGTCGCAGTGAAGTGATTCCATCCTTGTTAGTTGGGTCTGGGTTTCTATGCCTTCAGCTACCACTCTCATTCTTAGGTTATGAGCCATGGATATAATCGCACGGACTAATGAATCATCTTGTTCATTTTTTTGGATTTGAGCGATAAATGAACGGTCAATTTTAAGTCCATCAAACGACATTTGTTGTAGGTAGGCGAGGGCTGAGTACCCAGTTCCAAAATCATCTAGCCACACTTCTACGCCGTTAGCTTGTAATTTTTTGAGCACGTACTGCGCTTTCTCAATATCATCAATAAACAGAGACTCTGTCACTTCAACATGAATGGTTTGAGGGGGGACTTGATATTGTTGTAAATATTTCGAAAAGAGCTGACTTAAATCTTGGCGGTAGATCTGCCTAGGAGACAAATTTAATGCGATATGAAAATCAGCAGCGAAATGATCCGCCCATTGTGCTCGCTGTCTAATTGCTGTCTCGATGAGGTATTCACCAAGCTCTAAAATTAAGTCACTTTGTTCTGCAATCGGGATAAATAATTCTGGGCTGATATAACCCTTCTCCGGATGATTCCACCTAACCAATGCTTCGACACCAATCAACTGGTAGGTGTTGAGGTCGAACTGGGGTTGATACCAAAGCTCGAACTGAGATAAATCACGTATTGAGCGGCGCAGTTCTTTTTCTATGTATAAGCGCTGTTTCACGGTCTCATCAAACGTGGAATCGTATATCGTCATGATATCTTTGCCGCGTCGTTTAGATTCTTGCGCCGCCAGTGAGGAGAGTTGTAAAAGAGACTCTGCGTTTGAGCCAAATTCCGGATACACCGCGACTCCAAGGCTTGCCGTAATTTGAATATCGTTCTCTTCCAAGTTAAAAGGAGAAAGCAGTTGGCGATGAATATCGTCCGCTTTTTCTCTAGCGTCGAGACTGTCTTTGCATGGAAAGACCAGCACAAATTCGTCAGCGCCGACTCGGCTTACGATGGTTGAAAGACGGTAAAGAGGCTGGAAGTAACTCGGTAAACGACCTTGAAGTTCTGAGGCGAGATGACCTAGCAATTTATCTCCGATGCTATGCCCGTAGTTATCGTTAATATGTTTAAAGTCATCCAGATCAATAAAAACAACCGCGAGTGAGGGTGATTTGCGGTTCGTTATTTGCTTTTGGATATCAATGAGCAACTTTTCTCGGTTAGGCAGGGAGGTAAGAATGTCGTGATACGCCATGAACTCTACCCGGCTTGTGTATCTGTTCACTTTGTTCGACATTTTGTTATACGCCGAAATAAGATCACCCACTTCATCTTTACTTTTTATATCAGTGATTGGCAGTGCTTGAGTATTTGACTCTGTAAATTGTTCTTTAAGTTGTTTGAGTGGTTTTATTAATGAGCGACCTAAAGCATACGCGATGGCACTTCCGAGCAGAACGGATATCGCACTGATCGTGAGCAGCAAGTTAAACATCTTTTGCTTATCGTTTGAGGTAAGCGCTTGTACTTGAGCAATGTTTTGTTCTTTCTCTTCTAATAGATGTGCTAGGTTGAGTTCAAGATACACCGCGCCCAGTGTGATATTCGATTGCTGAATCGGTGCCGCAATTTCTAATTGATGTTTAGAAAAAGAAATGAGAATTCTAGACTCTTCTATTGCTTTTAAAATAAAGCGAGAACGGTAATGAGGCTGGGCAAACATACTCAGCTGAGTCGTACCGTCGTGAAAGATTAGCCCTTCATTATCAACAACGTGTATCTTCGAGACATCTGGTTGGCTTAATGTTGCTTTAATCTGCTCGTATGCTTGGCTGATATTATCCGTATAGAGTGGGTCAAAAAGTTGCTTTGATAATAACTCTGCGTAAACCAATCCTTTTTGCTTGACGTAAGACTCTGTTTTTTCTTGTGAGTTCTCGGTGATTTGGCGGGTTAAGTTATTTGAGTACGTATCGTAACCATGCATATATAGTGCGAGGTTTATCACTACGACAAACAGGACAACAAAAATGGTCGAGCAAATGTATTTAGTTTCGAGTGAGAGTTTATGGAACATCAATCCACCTTCGGTAACAAGTGAATAGATGTTCGAACGGTATTTAAGGACGCGGACATTTCTGGCGTTAGAGCGGTGATCTTTTTCGTGTTTTGGAACTGTTTAAGTGCTAGGGCACCTTGCTGAGATGCCTCCATACCGAGCAATATTGACGTGATTTTATGTTGCTGATCTTGGCTTAAGGTCGGAGAGGCGAGAATTAAGTCTCTAGGTATTTCTACCGAGCGAGCGAAAATCGTTAGTTTGCCTTTCATGCTTTCTGGAAGATCTTTAGGGTTGCTCCAATTGAAATTGCTGAACGCTCCTGCTGCGACTCTCTGCTTATACACCCATACTGAAAGGTTGATTTCATTCGATTGAGCCAAGTGCTCGTCAAGGAATAAATATCCAATACTGTCTTTGGCTGGTTTGTCATCGGAGGAGGGGAGGTATTCTAATTTCTCCCCTTGATTAAGCAGTGTAATAGCGGGTAAGTAATAGCTGCTGGTGGATGTACGCTTTTCAAAAACAAGTGTTTTTCCGCGCAGGTCAGAAATCGACTCGATACCACTCTCTTTGTGGGTAAAGAATACCGTATGATATTTTTGTAAACCTTTTTTCCAGCGTATGGCAATGGCTTGGCTGCCAGACTCTGCCTCGAGGGTCATTGCATTGAAGGGGGTGGCTGTTGCAATTTGAACGGTGCCATTTTTTAGTGCCACCGCGAGCTGACGATAATTTTTAAATACTTTTACAGCACCCTTAGTGTATCCGTATTCAGCCAAACCATTGGTCACGTACTGCGTAAAAGGCGTCGACTTTTTGATTTTGCTTTGAGCTTTATTGGAAACAATGCCAAACGTGAATGTTTTTTCAATATTTTCTTGTGCACTGACGACAAAAGGCGAACTCAGCAAAGTGAGTGATAACAGAGTGCAGGCAGGTTTCATCCGGCTTCAACTTCCTTCTGGTGCATGTCAGTAATATTTAGCATTTATCAATGCGCCCCAAATCAATAGTAGAAACAGTATGATGTACAAATTTCGTTTTACTAGCGCACTTTTATAATGTGACTTGGTCACTTATTCCGTTCAAATAGTACCGAATTTGAAGTTTATGTACAGGATGAATGTTTCACCGTGGGTTTTAATTCACTGGATTCTTAGTCAAGTTCAGTAGTGTCTGTGAGCGAGTACACCTTCTTTATCATGATGTCGTGTTAAGAAAATCTCTCCAATTGCTTTTGATATTTTTTCTCGAGTGCTTCATTACCTGCTGCACGTTCAAGTTGAATCATGAGCTGTAAAGAGGGTTTCTTAACGCCATACATTTGATTAAATCTCATTAATCGAATTCTGGCTTCAGTGTAATTGCCGCTATCAATTTCTAGCTTGGCTAGCTGCAAAATAGATTTTGGCCTATGAGGGTCATGATCAATAGCTCGGGCGAAGTAGTATTTCGCTTTGTCTTTATCTTGTGACTTCAACGCGCAAAATGCGGCGTTTTCATAACTGGCCGGAATGAGATAGTAATAAGGCTGCTCAATGGCTCGATTAAACATTTGATCGGCTTTCTCGAAGTCACCCCGCTTGCAAAGAAAGGTGCCGTAGTTATTGAGCACGTTACCGTTTTTGGTGTGTTGGCGTAGAGACCGTTTATACATTTGCTCGGCTTTAGCATCTTCACCAACCGTTTCATAGTAGTGAGCCATCGATAACTGAGCACGATAGTATTGAGGTGCGTGGGTTAAGGCTTGTTGCAAGTTATCATGCGCTCGAATCATATTGCCGCCTTCTAAATAACCTAGGCCAAGTGCGATACGTGATTCTGCCATTGCTACAGGATCGGCTTTAACGACAGGACTACCATCTTCTTTCACCGTCACGCAGCCCACAAGTGCAAACTGAGAGATTAATAGTAGTGCACCGAGCTTTGTTGTTTTCATTCTTTGTCCCTACATCCCTGAATCTCCCAGCATGATATGAATTACGTAGCAAAAGCCTATGGAGGAAAAAACACTATGCGATCAGGTTTGCAAACTGGTATGAAAAAGCCGCCATATGGCGGCTTGGTTCACATATTACATTTAGGCATCATAAGCGCTTTGTTTGCGTGCTTTGAGGTTAATCGTCTTTAGTAAAAGCGTCTTCACTGAAGTGATCAAGATCATAAGGTGTTTGCTGGTAAACGCAGTAGTTCAGCCAGTTTAAAAAGAGGAGATGTCCATGACTTCTCCAACTGGCAATTGGTGGATTATCAGGATTGTTGTTTGGATAGTAGTTGACGGGAATGGCTGGTTCCATGCCTTCGCTTAAATCGCGGATATATTCGTTATGTAAGGTATGCGAATCGTATTCAGGATGCCCAGTAACAAACACATTTCTCTTGTCTTTTGTTGTCGCTAAGTAAACACCTGCAACATCCGATGTGGCTAGGATGTCTAAGTCGGTATGTTCTTCTAAAAAGTGAGGTGAAAAGTCGGCATAGCGTGAATGAGGCGCTAAAAATGTGTCATCAAACCCACGTAACATAGGATGGAATTGATGATGAATCTGGTGATGGTACACGCCTGAAAGTTTTTCTTTACGCGTTTTTTTAGGTAGATCGTAGAGCAACTTCAGCCCTGCTTGTGCTGCCCAGCAGACATAAAGAGTCGATGTCACATGATCTTTTGCCCATTCCATGATGGTTTTTAGGTGGTCCCAATAAATGACATCTTCAAATTGAACCAAACCTAGTGGGGCACCAGTAATGATCATGCCATCGAAATTTTTATCTCTCACCATTTCAAATTGACGATAAAAAGTATCCAAATGTTCGGTTGGCGTATTTTTGCTTGGGCGGTTATCAATGCGCAATAACTCGACATTGACTTGCAATGGGCTGTTTGAGAGTAGACGCAAAAACTGAGTTTCAGTTTCTATTTTTTTTGGCATCAGATTCAGGATCAGCACTCGTAAAGGACGTATTTCCTGACTCGCAGCACGCGTTTCACTCATTACGAAGATGTTCTCTGTCCTTAGCACATCGGTGGCTGGTAATTGATCTGGAATTCTAATTGGCACGACTTTCTCTCCCTAAGTATAGTCAATCTAGACGTCTATACTTCTAAAGCTAACTTAATTAAGTTTAGATGTCGATACGAAATATGACTTTTCAATCTACTCTTTACATTATGGTAAACCGAGCTCGAAGCTGTCACACAATTGTGACTAGAGCGGAGTTTCTGATGAGATATGTTTGAAACGCTGGTCGTACTATTTGCTGGTAATTATGTGATCACGTTAATATGCGAAAGTGACTTCGTTGTAAGGAAGTCTCAGATTAATGAGCCATACTAAAAACAATCAGCTCACCAATATGCATTAAAGTGTGTATTTGGAAACATCGTCAGTGGAGGACATTATGTTCGGTATTTTTAAAAGAAAGACAAAAATTCAGAGCATCGCTCAAGAGGTTCCTAGCGTACTATTGCGCTTGTTTGGCGATAAAGACACTTATACGCCGAAAGAAATTGATCAAGCCCTTCAAGAGCTTGGTTATGATAAGAGCAAGGATCTAAGTCATTATCAGTATGCCTATGGAATGTTTGCCAATGAAGCTTCTTACGAGCAGCTAGGGCTGACGGATGAGTTAGGTAATTATGGTCACTTTCAACGAGAAGTGGGCAAGATGCTGCTCAATACACCAGAGCCAATTGATATGCACATCTACTTTGAAATTGCTCGGCAGCACCAAAAAGCAGGCCTGTCGTTTACTCATCAAGAAGTGAGTGAAAGCGATGGCGTGTGAATGTCTCTATATTCAAGTGATCACGCTGTGAATCCTGCATTTTGAAGCTGCTTGAGCAAGAGGTATTCCATCGAGAGATGAGTTGGGTATAATGCGCGACCTAATTATCCGGACGTGTTGTCGGTTACATTTCTGTTGAGCGTTAATGCCTTATGTTCAAAATGCTTGTCTCTATGCCGCCAATGTTGGCGCTGTCGATCGCGATTGTATGTGAAGTGATTGCCACTTCCTATATTCCCAAAACAGAGCAATTTACGAAAATGATGCCGAGTACAGTCGTTCTGATTGGTTACGGCATTGCTTTCTTCTTGCTTTCCGTCACGGTAAAAACGATGCCTGTTGGGGTTGTTTACGCCATATGGAGTGGGGCGGGTATTGTTTTAGTTGCGACGGTTGGCTACTTTGTTTATGGACAGCGGCTAGATTTGCCGGCGCTTGTTGGCATTGGGTTTATCCTCACTGGTGTGATGATTGTTAACCTGTTATCCAAGACTGTAGGGCACGGATAACTAACACAACTAGTGATGCCAAATAAAAAGCCGTAGCGAGAAATTGCTGCGGCTTTTTAATGTCAATCCAATAGTTAACTTACTAGTACCTCAAGCATTTTGCTTTGTTGACGATGTTTTCGATTGCGATACATCACGGCGGCGAACGCTGGGAGGCTAAATGCGATAAATCCTAATATCAGTGCATATGCACCAGTTTTTGCGCTAATTCCTGCTGGCACGTCAAAAGATACAACAATCGTCACCAAGCAACTCATCAAGCCTAATCCTGCCACTAAGCACATTCCTATTTTTCCGCCCGCAACTCGAAATGGGCGCTCAATATCTGCGTGTTTGTAGCGTGAGACCAAAAAGCTAACAAAAATACAGATGTACATCACCATATAGAGCTGAGTCATCAGGATATTCAATAACCACATGCCTTGATTGACGTTAGGAACAAAAATGAAAACCAAAGAGAGCACGCTAACAATCGTGCCTTGCAAGAGCAACAATGAGACGGGGGCTTGGTTGCGGTTTTCTTTGGCGAGCGACATCGGCATGAAACTATCTTTTGCGGCAACATGCAGACTTTTAGTTGGGGCGATTATCCAGTTATTCAGGCTTGCAAGCGTGCCAAAAACAATAGCAAGGGCAATGACAGGAAGCAGGAATGAAAGGTGCAGATCATCAAAAAAAGCTTTGAAGGCAAGTATCACTCCTTCACTCAAACTAGAATGGTCACTTGAGACGACCGAAGAAATGGACAGTGAGCACGCCGTCAGAGAAACCAAGATTAAGATGGTGGAGATCAGCAGAGCTTTGGGATAGGCTTTTTGCGGATTTTCGACTTCGCTTGCATAAGAGGTCGTGATTTCAAGGCCTGTAAGTGACAGAACTACCGCAGTAAAACCCGCTCCGATCCCATCTTGAGAAAGGTCCGGTAACCAGTCAGATACGTGGCGAAGCGAGATATGAGACTCACCAGGATGGGTATACGCCCAGTACCCGCCTAATCCGATAATCAATAGAATCGGAAATATCAAACCTAGGGTGCCGAATACATTTGTAATCAGGGAAGAGAGGCGCAAGCCAAAGATATTAACTAAAGTTAACGCCCAAAAAATCACATTAATCATCACAAACATAAACATGTTGTTTTGCGCCAGATCTGGGAAAAAAGGGTAGGCCCCCGTTGCAACAATGAATGAAATTAAAGGTGGATAGTAAACAATATTTTCAGCGTATTGATACCACACGGTGGCAAAGCCAAAGTTTGGCCCTAGTGTTTCTTTGCCCCAAAGATATACACCACCTTGCTCTGGATAAGTGGTACTTAGCTCAGCACACACTAGCGCTGTAGGGACAAAAAAACAGAGTCCGGCAAGTAAGAAGAAAGAAATGGCATGGCTACCAAACAAAGCCGCCCCAGGAATGTTCCTTATGCTGTCGACCGAAGTTACGGTAATCATGATGATAGAGAAAACACTCAATTTAACGGCGGATTTAACGATATTGCTCATTCGATACCTTTAATGGATGAGCGCACAACTTCTAGGTTGTAAAAGTAGCGTGCTACAAGTAAGACTCGCGTATTGTAGATTCCTCATAAATAGTGGGTATATAGCGAAAAACGGTATGTATTTATCCGAAAATGAGCTGAAAACAACACGCTTTATTTTCATGGGATATAAACGAGTGATATGTCGGATAAATAAACACTTATAGCGATAAATTAGAACCTTTAGGTAAAGGTTTGACTTTCCCCTAAGGTCAAGGAGTACATTAACGCCATATCGAAATGAAACGATGGAGAAACACAATGGGATGCTGTAACCAAGCGCCAAAAGGTGGCACCGGAAAGTTGTCTTACTTATTCAGGGTAATGGTTATCATGTTTATTGTTATTTTCATGATAGCTGCATTATGGGGTTAAAAAAACACCATTATCTAGCGCATTGAAAACACAAAGTTATGTTTGTCCAAACTTTATGAAAGTGTGGTAGATTAATCACTCCAATCGATGTTAACGTGGTGATTCATCTTTGCTGCTTTTTCATCCCCCTACATATTTCTGCAAAGTTCTTATTGTGTAGTGTGTCGAAGAACCATAGAATCCGCGCGCTTTAATTTATGTTATTAGCGCTATCAATGATAAAAGTGCAGTCCATTATCATTGTTTTTATCACTTATAGATGGGCACATCTGACAATACTCACATGAATAAATACCAAAAGCCTGAATTCAAGGCTGAATTTCTTTTGCCTCGTTACTGGGGAACCTTAATTATCATCAGCGTGATGTACTTACTCAGTCTTCTTCCTTTCAAAGTTCAGTTAGCATTAGGACGTGGCATTGGCCGTTTAGCCATGCGAATCATGAAAAAACGTCAAGTTACGATTAGACGCAATCTTGAGCTTTGCTTTCCTCAGATGGAAGAATGCCAACGCGAAGCAATTTTAAAAGACAATATCGACAATACAGGTATTGCGCTATTTGAGACGGCGATGGCATGGTTTTGGTCTGATAAACGGGTAAACAAACACGTTACGATAAAAGGAATGGAGCACCTCGAGGCTTTAGAAAAATCAGGCAAAGGGGCATTAATGTTGGCCGTACACTCGATGAACTTAGAGTTAGGTGCTCGTGCTTTTGGCATTAAAAAGTCTGGCACTGGTGTTTATCGTCCAAACAACAATCCTTGTTTTGATTACTTTCAATACAAGGGGCGTTCTCGCTCTAATCGTACGCTTATTGACCGCAAGAACGTTAAAGCCATGCTTGAAGCGCTTAGAACGGGTGAGCGGGTTTGGTATGCACCGGATCATGATTATGGAAACCGACGCTCAACGTTTGCGCCATTATTTGCCGTTAAAAATGCTTGCACGACGACAGGTACAAGTCTGCTGGTTGATTCGACAGATTGTGCCATCGTGCCTTTTACGATGGTAAGAGGAAAAGACGGACACTATACCTTGACGATTAGTGCGCCAGTCGACGGTTTCCCGAAAGAAGATCCTCAAGGTGCGGCAGTTTTCGTGAATAAGATAGTTGAAACGTCAATCATGGCAAGTCCGAGCCAATATATGTGGCTTCACCGTCGGTTTAAAACCAGACCTGAAGGCGAGGATTGTTTGTACAAGCCCAGACTTATCCCTAGCTTGGCATAGCATAGAAAGAGCTTAAAAAAGCCCAAGGAACATACGAACCTTGGGCTTTTACGTTCTATTCTTTTTCTATTTACAAGTAGCGGCCTTTTAGGTGCACTTGGAAGTGCTTAGCATTTAGTGTTTCACCCGTTGCTTCTCTTACGAGATCATCTGTTGTTAATACGCTGCCTTTACTCCAGATGTTCTTCGACAGCCAATCGAATATCGGCGTCAGATCGCCAGAGCGAATAACCGCGTCCACATCTACCGTTTGCTTCATTGCGGCCATGAATTGGGCTGCGTACATCGCACCGAGAGTGTAGGATGGGAAATATCCAAAACTTCCATCCGTCCAGTGAATGTCCTGCATACAACCGTTTTTGAAATTCCCTTCCGTTGAGAGCCCCAAATACGCTTTCATTTTTTCGTTCCAGAGCTCTGGTACGTCTGTATGCTTGATGGCACCGTTAATAAGATCACGTTCAATCTCATATCGAAGAATAACGTGGGCAGGGTATGTTAATTCGTCCGCATCTACGCGAATAAAGCCTTTCTCTACGCGAGTGTAGATTTTGGCTAGATTGTCTTTTTCAAATTCATCCCCAGAAAAATGCTTGGAAGCCATGTGAGCAAGGTGGTCGATAAATGCGTTGTTTCGTCCTATTTGCATTTCAAAGAAGAGCGACTGTGACTCATGAATTCCCATAGAGCGGGCTTGACCAGCTGGTGTTCCTGCTAAATCTTTTGGTAGCCCTTGCTCGTATCTGGCATGGCCAGTTTCGTGGACGATCCCCATCAATGATTGGACAAACTCGCTTTCATCATAACGTGTTGTAATACGCACATCTGTTGGCACACCGCCACAAAATGGGTGGACACTTTCATCAAGCCGACCGTGTTCAAAATCGAATTGAAGTAGCTTCATGACTTCCAGTCCCAGCGCTTTTTGTTTTTCCGCAGGGTAGTGCGCAGTTGGCAATAAGATGTTGTCTGATTGCTGTTTTTCAAGCGCTTCGTCTATCAAGGAAGGTAGCCACGTTTTTACGTCAGCAAAAAGCGTGTCTAACGATGCAGACGTTGTGCCTGGTTCATAAATATCTAGCATGGCATCGTAAGGCGTTGTGCCGTTTGCTTCGGCTCTAATTTGCGCTTCTTCTTGCGATAGCTTGACGACTTCTGCCCAGTTCTTTTCAAAGCCAGACCAGTCATTTTCTCCGCGTTGCGTACGCCATGCATGTTCACATTTGGAGCCAGCAAGAGATTGAGCTTGAACTAATGATTCTGGTAGCAAGTTAGCTTGTTGCCATTCACGTTTCATTTCTCGTAGGATGGACTTTTCACTTGCAGATAGCGTCTCTTCTTCTGCCTGAGCGAAAAGCTCGCCCAAGTGTGGCTGAGTCATCAATGAGTGGATGTGTACATCAAGTTCTGCCATAGCATTGGAGCGCGCTTCAGCGCCACCAGATGGCATGACCGCTGCTTGGTCCCAACCTATGATGGCAGAGAGGTGCTCAAAGTTTGCCACTTTTTTGGAATGTTCAATGAGTTTTGTAAATGCTTTCATGTGACTACTCTTATTCTTTTGTTCTTTCCCTAAACACCCGATAACGGGTCCTTTACGTCGAGTTGCACGAAACAACCTGCGTTAATTTACTAATAATTAACAATTAATCGTCACTCATTGTCCATAAATTCACTCAGTTGTATAGCTCTCTTAAAAAAGAAGCTTGCGAATCTCGTGGATTGACGGTATTGATGACGGATTAACAATTAATTATCACGATAATATGGATATCTTGAATTTTGAGGCATTTATTATTGCCATCACTATTTTAACGCTAACGCCGGGTTTAGATACGGCCCTTGTTATCCGTAATACCAGTCGCGCGGGTTTAAAAGACGGATGTACAACCAGTTTAGGGATTTGCTTTGGCTTATTTGTGCATGCTTTCTTTTCAGCGGTTGGAATTTCGGCCATTCTGGCGCAATCTGCAGAGTTGTTCCAAATCGTAAAAATGATTGGTGCAGCTTATCTTATTTGGCTTGGTCTGAGCAGTTTAAAAGCCCTGATGTCGTCGAAGAATGGTTTGTCAGTGACTGAGCAGGTTCATGAAGTGTTTAATGGCAAACGCTCTTTTAGAGAGGGCTTTCTTTCTAACGTCTTGAACCCAAAAACGGCAGTTTTCTACTTGGCGTTCTTGCCACAGTTTGTGAATCCAGAAGGTTCTCCTTTGCTTCAATCAATGATGATGGCATCCGTGCACTTTATTATTGCGATGGTTTGGCAGTGTGGTTTGGCTGGTGCACTTAACTCAGCTAAGAGCCTGTTAAAGAATGCAAGCTTTATGAAGTGGATGGAAGGGGCGACGGGCGCTGTCTTAGTCGCACTTGGCGTAAAGTTATTGATTGAAAAGCCCGTGTAATGCGCAATATTTACCACCTTTTGATATTGCTCGTTGTGTTTATTACTGGCGTGGTTGGTGCCATTGTTTGGCAGACATGGCCACAGGTACAGTTTGCGCAACGTGGCATGACCTGGTCTTGGCACTGGGGCTATTTCGAGCCATTTTCCAATGGAATACAACAGACGCGAACTCAAGATACGAAACAGCTGTTACTTCGACGTGTGTATATGAATGACGGTATTGTCGTTTTTGTCTCGACAACAATGGACAATAAATTTGAAGTTGATGTTGTAAAAGAGCAAAGCTGCGAACCTAAAACGACAACTTGGGCTTCAGTATCCGTCAACCATCAACGCATGAGACATGTGCCGATGGTTTGTGATGCACTGGGGCAGAGCTACTTTTATCGCTACATCGGGAAGCATCTTGAATCGATTGAAGTTGGGGTTGGAGATTCGTTCGTAACAGAGGCGTTTTCAGACTGGCCGCTATCAGAGCTGAAGTCGGATCAATTCAAGCAAAAAAATGCGAAGTTTTTTCAAGAACGTGGAGAAAAGGTTGAGCATCAATGGTTGAGAGATTAACCGCTTAACTTAAGATAAAATAAAGCCCGCTGAATACCAGCGGGCTTTATGTTTTTACCATTTCCAATTTACTTTCAGCGATTGACGGTTCATTACTGAACACTTGTCATGTCACTAAGCTTTTACTGCTTCAATTTCATCAGATTGCGATGCTGAGCTAAAGAACAGCTTGGTTTCTGCCAGCACGACGTGACGCAGTGCGATCAAACCGATTAGGTTAGGAATCGCCATCAGACCATTTACGATATCGGCGAGTAGCCAAATCATGTCTAGATGGAGGAACGCGCCTGATGCCACCAAAGCAACGAAAATCAGCTTATAAGGAAGCACCGCTTTTGTACCAAAGAGGAACACAACGCAACGCTCACCGTAGTAGTTCCATCCAAGAATGGTTGTGAATGCAAAAAACATCAAACCAATTGACACCAGCATTGGGCCAAATGTATCCGCATTCAAACCTACCGCAAAGGCATGAGTCGTCATTGCTGCACCAGAAAAGTCGCTTTGCCATGCGCCAGTAAGGATCAAGGCTAGGCCCGTCATGGTACAAATAATGATGGTATCAAAGAAGGTACCTGTCATTGAAATCAGGCCTTGTTTCACACAAGAGTCTGTTTTCGCTGCCGCTGCTGCCATAGGCGCGCTACCCAAACCAGATTCGTTTGAGAATACGCCACGAGCGATACCTGATTGGATTGCCAGCATGATACTTGCACCTAAGAAACCGCTGGTCGCTGCTGTTGATGTAAATGCTGAGACCAACACTAATTCAACGGCGTTGACTAATTGGTCTGCATTCATGATGATCACGCTTAGACACGCCAACACATAAAATACAGCCATGGTAGGAACCACTTTTCCTGCAACGTTAGCAATGGATTTGATACCACCCAAAGTCACGAAAGCAACCAAAAGAGTCAGTACAAAGGCAGAGAGCTCACGGTCAACACCGAGAGATATCTCACTTGCATCCAGAATCGCGTTTACTTGTGGAAACGTACCAATACCAAAACAAGCAACACCCAAAGCAAACACTGCAAACATGATCGCGAGGGCTTTTGAGCCAACACCGTATTGCAGATAGTACATCGGGCCACCAATCATTTGGCCTTTATCATCGACTCTTCGGTATTTAACCGCTAACAAACATTCGGCGTATTTAGTCGCCATTCCGAAAAGGGCGGCGAGCCACATCCAGAATAGGGCACCTGGTCCACCAAGTTTGATCGCGGTGGCAACACCAACAATGTTACCAGTACCAATCGTTGCAGAGAGCGCAGTACAAAGTGCTGCAAAGCTAGAAACGTCACCTTGTTTATCAGATGACTTATCTTTACTGAATACCATCGCTAGCGCTGTTGGGAGATGTTTAAACTGGATCAAGCCGAGGTTAAAAGTGAAGTAAACACCGGTACCCACTAGCAAAATAAGCAGTGGTGGACCCCAGACAAAATTATCGATGGTTTGTAGTAAAGATTGTAGGTCGTTCATGATTTCCCCTTAATAAAACAACTAATAAGGAGAAGAGGGAAAGGACGAGATCAACGATCTCTAAAAGAACTAAGCTATTGGTTGTAGGCGGGAAGGCCAAGCAAAATAGTTAGGTTGTAACTTTCCACTCCTCTGTCCTTTTGCCTGAGAGTTTCACCTTGCGTGAGTGCAAGACTTGCTCCTTCGGCGACCGATTTAACGGTTCTCTCCAGAGGTTCCTCCAACTACAGTCCCCGCTACCTAGGTAGCACCTGAAATAGTTAATTCTTCGGCGAGTTATGCTAATCAAATGTTAAAATTTGATTAATAACCACTCTCCTGCAGTCTTCTTCGGAACAATTACCTTTGATTTATATAAAGTTTCTTAGATGTTACTAAAATGTTATATAATTCTCGGATAATCAGATAGTTAGCCTTTAGCTAACAGCGCGTAATTTACCAATTATGATATATAGGTCAAGTGTTTTTTCACAGTATTTATCCCTATGTACCCCAAAATGTACTCCAATCTGTACCTCAGTTGCTTGCGTTAAAAGCATAAAAAGCCTCACCGAATAGGTGGGGCAATATCATAATTTTTAGTTCACACTAGGGCTAAGATTTTGGTAGAAACTAACCATAGGGGCATTCTCCAAAGAACAAAGAAAATTTGCACTATAGGCTATCCAAACAGATAGAAGCCGGGCATGACAGTGTGCTGGTGTCCAAGGTTTCGGGTCACCGAGATCATCGGGTACTGAGTAGGTACGTGAAGTTGGATGCTGAAGCTTTAGCAGTAAGGCTTTTTGACTAGGGTGGCAGCAACATCGGGAAAGTTTCTGAGTTCAAAAATCAGATAAATTTCTGATGCCAATATATTGATGTGGGGGAGGGGGTATAGCGTTTTGGTCCACCCCGCCTACAGTGTATTACATCATGAATGGTGCTCAAAATATCTAAAGTTCGTTTAGGAGGATAATGAATTGCTCAGAGAGTTAAGACATTTACTCTTCAAACCGATTTAAACAGTTATTCGTTTCGACTAATATGTATTCTTGTTTTTGATATTACCCATTTCAGACAGGTAGTTTCATTATGAAGAGTATCATAACGTAGACTAGACTATTTTTACCTGACTATAAGCAGTAGTAAGATCAATATAGTAGATGCCAACTTATTATCGACCGAATAAAAGTCAGTCGGAGTATACCAGTCGGCGTATTTATGCTCTTTGCAGGGGAGCAATACTACAGGTGGGTAGATATATGAACGCAAATACAATACTCCCAGTCCAATTTGTTATAATATCACTTCTGACAATGTTAGTTTTAACCGGTTGCTCTGGAAAGTATGAAGAGGAACTCGCTAAGTTGGTGGAAACTTATAATAAAATCAAAGAAGTCAAAAATGTTGATGAACTTACAAGCGCATCACTCATAAAGAATTATGAGAACATTAAACATATGGAACAAGCCAATGTCTGGTTGAAGCATGATACCAGCCATCTTAAATTAGCGATAGAACAAGCTCTAGAAAAGGAAAAAAATGACAAAGGATCCCCACTTAGATCTGTTTCATTGAAATCCATGAATCTGCAACAGCAGGCAATTATTGTTAGCCTACGATTGGAGGATTTTTACGATAGTAATGTGATGTTAAAACTCACGGGCAGTCTGGACCTTTACTTTATACCTATGATAAATAATGGGAATATTGTTTTTAATATTGTTGCTTCTGATTTGTCTCTTAAAAGACTGGGTATCAAAGATAAGGACTTTTCTACGGAAAAAACACCGTTAACGGTTGGATTGATTGATGAAACCATTAACGCACTGTTGCCTCATATTAGCAATCTGATTCCAGAGATTGAGATATTCGACAAACAATTCCGATTGGCTGACATTAATCCTGTTGATTTATTTAAAGGTGTAAAATGTATGGCTCCCTCAGGCAATCCGAGACAGGTCGTTGCTAAGGTATTACAAAGTGCCGTAATTGTAAGCTCATCAGGTATAGAAATTGTAGCCTTTGCCGCATCAAAGTTGATACAGCCTAAAAACCTTCAATTTGAATTAAATGCTCAATCTAGAGCACACCCAAAGGTAACAACAGATATGATTGCCGAAGAGGTCGCAAACTTAAAGTTACGCTCTTTTAATGTCAATAATACTAGGGTGCAAGAGGCATTCAAACAACCTAATTATGCCATTGTTGGAGATGTTTTAATCGCATATGCCTTTAACCTGCTTGGTAAAAGCCTTGATTATACTGTTGAAGGTACTCCGTGTATTGAGCCAATAAAAATCGATACGAAAATGGAGGCTTCCAAGGTGAATGAAAATTGTAAGGCTATAACTACTTGTCGTCATGCTAATAGTGAAATGTTAAAGTGCGATGATGCACAAAACTGCTTGAAGCTACTTAGGTGCCGATCATGTAAATCTCACGATATCTTTTGCCACATAGAAAAATATGCATGTGAGGCAGCTAAGCCTGCAGCGGCCGTCGCTTGTTTTCAGATAAAAGGGGTGAAAAAAGCTGCATGCGAAGTAATAAAAGACACTGCAAACAAAGCTTGCGCACTTGTAAATCCAAAAGAGTTACTCGAGTATCCGATTGATTGTGGAATAGGTGCTGTACTTGGTGCAGATAATATGGGAAGTCTAACAGGAACACTTGCTGTTGAACCGAGTGAGTCAAAGTTAACTATAGCGGGAGTTTCAACAGAACCAAACTTAGCAAATATTAAAGTTTACATTCAGGCTAATTTAAATACCCATTTAGACGGAAATATAAAGTTAACTCCACATGGGGTACTAGGTACTTTGCTCACTTGCCAACTCCCAACAGCCTTAAAAATAAAATATGATACGGTATTTGATGGCAATGTTGTGTTGAATGCGTCCAAAACAAATGTAGAAATTAATCATGACAAGGTCACCACACACTATTACAAACTAAACAAAGCTAAACTTGAAGTAAAACTTGATAAATCCTTACTTGAAGGAATTTTACTGCGAAATCCACACTTTATAGCGGTTTGCCCTAGCGCTACACTAATAGGTCTGCTCGATTCTGCGTTTGGAGGGAAGAGTGGCAAGAATACGATGGAACTTGATATTGATGAAATGACATTTAGTGTCAAAGTACAACCAATTATCTGGAAATTCCGAGATATAGAGTATCGAGTGCCTGTAGTAATTGGTAATATGACACAAGAACAAAATTAGCACTCAACTAACAAACTTAATTTCGGATTGCGCTGCTTAGCAATCGGCAGCTGTGCGTTAACCCCAGATGACTTCGCATAAACTTTGTTTGAGGTTCTCAGGTGAATTGAACTAATTTAGATAGGCATAGATCTGTTGTAAACCTACCCTTAAGTAGGGGCATACTATTTTGCGGTTTTCAAACATCAAAAACGTAATTATGCATTCAACTAGTTAAGGGTAGGTTGACAGATTTATTAAAGCTTTTAATGCGATAAGTTAGATGGATAGGTCAACAGTCACCGCAATTCCCCAGCATGCAAGCAATCGTTGCTGCACTTGCCCCACCTACGATCGCTGCCATTATTGGCTGTGAGATCGTTACACCAGCTACTACTGTACCGATAATCAGAGTCCCGCCAGAAGCTACCCAAGCTGCTAATATTGCAGCACCAATTGCAATCCACAAGAGAATACAGGCATCCCTACTTACATTCATTGGAGCTATGTTACCTTGCTGATTCTCGATAGAGTTCTTTACTTTGGAAACAATGTCCTCGACGCTGATCTCACCTTTTAGATACCTTGGTTCCAAAGTATCGAGAGTACTCTTTAAATCTTCAAGCCTTTTTGCGCTGATACTTGGTGAATTTTTTCCTGAATTAAATCCTTCAAACAGAGAGCTACGGTAGGCTTGAAAAAATGTTTTTTTATCCATAACATTACCTTTCAACTGAGCTATTGTCAAATGTGGTGTATGGAGATCATGCAGTAGCCTGTTGATGAGTCTCCATTTCTTTCACTCCATCGATGAAGCGAACATCTTT